>DATAEX010000057.1:0-12302 GCA_036257765.1 Bacteroidales bacterium | reverse complement strand
AATATAAAGGCAAACCGTATACTTATTAATGTCTGGAAAAAGGAAGGAAGAAAAAGCGGAGTCTGGCTGAACTACGGAAAAGAGGAAAAAACCCTTATCGATTATCTCTCAGAGAATGACAGAATATCCCTGTCACGTTTTGTACGCATTGCTCGGATCAACCGGACCCGGGCAGAAAATATCCTGGTGAAGCTTATAGTTTTAAAGATAATAGCTATGGAAGTAGATGAGAAAACTATCTTTTTCAGTCTAAACCCTTTAAATAACTGATTGTTTTACTGATAAATTAACGTGAATTACAAGGCATGGAATTTGTACATATAGATATATCTAAATATATTAAAATGAGAAAGAGATTATCTTATTTGATCGCCGGATTAACTGTAGTTTCAATGATTGCTTGCAAGGGACAAACTGCTTCAGACAAATCCACTAATGAAACTACTGTAGCCGCTTCAACAGGTAATGATCCTGCACCGGTTCATTTAACAAGGGATCAATTTCTTAAGCAGGTTATGAACTATGAAAAGAATCCCAATACCTGGGTTTTTGAAGGTGATAAACCATGCCTGGTAGATTTTTATGCAGATTGGTGTGCACCCTGCCGGATTACATCACCCATACTTGAGGATCTTGCAAAACAATATGCAGGTAAAATCAATTTTTACAAAGTTGATGTAGATAATGAACAGGAACTGGCCTCTGTTTTTGGTATACAGAGCATTCCGACTTTCCTTTTCTGTCCACTGGAAGGTGACCCTACAATTTCGACAGGCATTGCGAATACTCCTGCAGCCACAAAGGCCATGTTTATTAAGCAGATTGAAGAGCTACTTCTGAAGTCCAATGCGGAACCAACCATATAATTAAACATTAATGGAGATTCTCCTCAGGCCTGAAAGTTGGGTAGCCCTTCTTACCCTTACATTTCTTGAAATAGTACTTGGCATTGACAATATAATATTCATTTCGCTTGTTACAAACCGCCTGCCCGATGAAAAACAAAGACTGATAAGAAATATCGGTCTTATCCTTGCCATGTTATTCAGAAGTCTTCTTCTCCTCACCATCAGCTTCTTTATCCGTCTTACCAATCCTTTGTTTACGGTTTTCAATCTTGGGATTTCTGTCAGAGACCTGATACTTATTGCTGGTGGAATATTCCTGATAGTTAAAAGCATCTCAGAAATACATAAAAAAATGGAGGGAGAGGATCATACGGTGAAGGTATCGGTAAAAGCCTCTGCCTTTGCTGTCCTGTTGCAAATTGTTATGCTCGACCTGATCTTTTCTTTTGATTCCATCCTCACGGCAATTGGTCTGACCGATCAGGTACCCTTAATGATAATCGCTATTATTATTGCAATTGGCGTTATGATGATTTTTGCCGGGACCGTTAGCCGCTTCATCAATAACCATCCCACATTGCAGGTTCTGGCGCTGTCTTTTCTGATACTGATCGGATTTATGTTGGTAATCGACGGGTTCCATTATCATGTTCCAAAAGGATACATTTACTTTGCGGTATTCTTTTCATTGATTGTTGAGATTATCAATATGCGGGTCAGGAAGAAGTCAAAACCGGTTCATTTACACAGGGATCTGCCTGAAAAACCTGATGATTTGATGTAAATATAATTATCCAATTTTTTCAACAACGGGATTTTAATAGAGCAATCTAAAGTATTTTTGTCTCATGTATCTTATATTCGATACGGAGACTACAGGCTTGCCGTACAACTACAATGCTCCTGTAAATGAGATTTCCAATTGGCCCAGACTTGTCCAATTGGCGTGGGAATGCCATGATAAATACGGGCTGTTATTATGTGATAAATCGTTTATTATTAAACCGGAAAACTTTGTTATACCCCAGGCGGCAGAGAAAGTGCATGGCATATCAACAGAAAAAGCGCTCGCCGAAGGCACTGAACTTGAAACTGTACTTAATGAATTTGAAAGCGATCTGAGCAGGTCAAGCTTTGTTATAGGACATAATGTATCATTTGATATCAATGTGCTGGGCGCCGAATTTATCCGGAAAGGAATCAAAAGCAGGCTGCATGATATAGCCTGGCTGTGCACTAAAGAGGCTTCAGCTGATTTTTGTGCAATACCCGGTGGAAAGGGCGGCAAGTTCAAATGGCCTACCCTGGGAGAATTGTCGATTAAACTTTTTGGAGAGGCCTATGATGAGGCACATAATGCTGCAGCAGATGTTGCTGCAACTGCCCGCTGTTTTTTTGAGCTGTTAAGGCAGGAAGTAATATCGGCAAATACCTTAAGAATTGACGAAGAATTGCTGAGGGATTTCAAAAAAATGAATCCAGGTCCAATTAGGCCTTTTGCAATTACAGTAAAATCGAATTTCGACATTCCGCGAATTATCCGGGATAAAATACCGGCCGATATGCCTGCAGGAGCCGATTGTGATTTTCCGTTTACACATCTGCATGTTCATTCCCAATATTCTATACTGGATGGGGCAGCTGCAATTAAAAATCTGTTAGAAAAAGCAAAAAGGGATAATATGGATGCCCTGGCCATAACCGATCATGGAAACATGTTTGGAGCCAAGGAATTCCATAATGAGGCAAAAAAGCAGGGTATCAAACCGATTCTGGGATGTGAAGTATATGTTGCCCGGCGGTCACGACATGAGAAATCCGATAAATCTGACGGTGGAGGATTCCACCTCATTCTCCTGGCAAAAAATAAAACCGGGTACAGGAATCTTATAAAATTGGTTTCCTACGGATGGACAGAAGGATTTTATTATCGTCCAAGAATCGATAAAGAATTGCTTGTAAAATACCATGAAGGACTGATTGCGTCTTCAGCATGCCTGCATGGTGAAATACCCTGGCTTCTGAGGCACGAAGGCCTTGATTCAGCCGTAAAAGCGCTGACCGAATACCAGGCTATTTTTGGTGACGATTTCTATCTGGAATTACAAAGGCATCCGTCGACAGATCCCCAAATCGACAGAGACGTATATGAAAACCAGGTATTTGTAAATAGTCATCTCATTAAGCTTGCATCGGAAAAGGGCCTTAAATTTATCGCAACCAACGATGTGCATTTCATTAACGAGGAAGATGCTCCCGCACATGACAGGTTGCTTTGCATCAGCACAGGCAAGGATGTGGATGATCCGAACAGACTAAGGTACACACGGCAGGAATGGCTTAAAACACAGGCTGAAATGCGGAATCTGTTTGGCGATATTCCTGATGCCATCAAAAATACAAGGGAAGTAGTATCGAAAGTTGAGACTTATGAGCTGAACAGCGAACCAATTATGCCTGACTTCCCCATACCTGAGGGATACAGCGACGCATTTGAATACCTTAAGTATCTTACCTATACCGGGGCTGAGCAGCGTTATCCTGAAATGAATGAAACAATTCGTGACCGGATGGATTTCGAGCTGGAAACCATAAGGAAAATGGGATTTCCGGGATATTTTCTCATTGTATGGGACGTGATCAGAGCAGCAAGGGAAATGGGTGTTTCAGTGGGTCCGGGAAGAGGTTCTGCAGCAGGTTCGGTAGTTGCTTATTGTCTTAAGATCACAGATATTGATCCTATCAAATACGATTTGCTTTTTGAGCGGTTCCTGAATCCCGACCGGATATCAATGCCTGATATTGATATTGACTTTGATGAAGACGGTCGTGAAAATGTATTACAGTATGTTGTCAGGAAGTACGGAAAGGAACGTGTTGCACATGTGATCACTTTTGGCACTATGGCGCCCAAAATGGCGATCCGTGATGTGGCCCGTGTACAGAAGCTCGATCTGGCGGAGGCTGACAGGCTTGCAAAAATGGTACCCGAAACACCCGGCACCCGCTTCAAGGATGCCTATGAGAAGGTGCCTTCCCTGTTGGCCGAAAAAAACTCCGATAACAAGCTCATTGCCTCCACACTTAAATATGCTGAGGTTCTTGAGGGGTCAGTACGCCAGACAGGTGTTCATGCATGCGGTATCATTATTGGCCGTGATAATCTCGAAGAATATATTCCGGTATGCAGGAACAAGGATGCAGAACTGAATGTAACACAATTCGAAGGTTCACATATCGAATCGGTGGGCATGTTAAAAATGGATTTTCTGGGTCTCAAAACACTGTCGATCATTAAAGATACTCTTGAGAACATCAGAAAATCACGCAATATCCACGTTGACATTGATCATCTTCCCCTGGATGATTGTGCTACTTATGAATTATACAGCAGGGGTGAAACCACAGGCCTGTTCCAGTTCGAATCTGAAGGTATGAAGAAATACCTGAAGGCTTTAAGACCTAACCGGTTTGAGGATCTCATAGCTATGAATGCTTTGTATCGGCCGGGTCCAATGGATTATATCCCAAGTTATATTAACCGGAAACACGGCAGGGAGGAAATCATTTACGATATTCCCGATATGGAAGCTTATCTGAAGGATTCCTATGGTATCACGGTATATCAGGAACAGGTAATGCTTCTTTCACAGCTACTTGCGGGTTTTACAAAAGGACAAGCTGATTCGCTCAGGAAGGCAATGGGCAAGAAGATCGTTTCGATGATGGACGATCTGAGAAAGAAATTCGAAGAAGGCTGTGTTCGCAATGGTCATGATCCGAAGATTGTCGCCAAAATATGGAAGGACTGGGAATCATTCGCTCATTATGCTTTCAATAAATCGCATTCTACCTGCTATGCCTATATTTCTTATCAGACTGCATTTCTGAAAGCACATTATCCGGCAGAATTCATGGCGGCAGTTCTGAGCCGCAATTTGAGCGACCTGAAAAAGATCGGGTTCTTTATGGATGAATGCCGTCGAATGGGAACAAAAGTTCTGGTGCCGGATGTGAATGAAAGCTTTGCCCGATTTACGGTTAACAGTCAGGGCGATATTCGTTTCGGGTTGGCTGCGATAAAAGGTGTTGGTGAATCAGCTGTTGAACACATAATCTCTGTAAGGGAAACAGGAGGTTTATTCAAAGACATTTATGATCTTGTTGAACGTGTAAATCTTACCATAGTAAATAAGCGCTGTATTGAAGCCCTGGCAATGGCCGGCGGATTAGACAGCTTTGGAGATATTCAGCGAAACCAGTATGTGGAAGCTGATAACTCAGGATTAACTTTTATTGAGCAATTAATAAGGTACGGTAACAAAGCCCAGATTAATTCGGATCAGGCTCCTACACTTTTCGGCAACATGGCTTCGATAGAAGTAACAAAGCCAAAACCTCCCAAAGTACCCGAATGGCCACCACTTGTAAAACTTAACAGGGAAAAAGAGGTTATAGGCATTTACCTTTCATCGCATCCACTTGACAATTTCAGGCTTGAGATAAACCAGTTCTGTACTCATACACTGGCGGAAATGCGCGATCTTGAATCCCTGAGAGGGAAAGATGTAACCATTGCCGGAATGATAACGACTGTACGACATGCAACAACCCGTAATGGGAAACCATACGGCTCATTTACTATTGAAGATTATACCGATACCATGTCGATAACCCTTTTCAACAAGGATTATGAAAATTTCAGAAAGTTTCTGTATGAGGGTTATTCGTTGTTATTAAAAGGAACAGTTTCTGAAAATACCTGGAAAAGCACACCTGAACTGGAATTCCGGATAAAAAGCATGCATATGCTAAGCTCAGCGAGAGAGGAACTAGTAAAGACCATTCAGATCAGGTTACCTATAGACAGGCTGACTGATAATTTTATTGAAAATTTTACACAATTTACAATTAAGAAACCAGGCAGTACGAATTTAAGAATCATGGTATACGATCCGTCTGAAAATATCAGTGTTGATTTTTTCAGCCGGTCCCACCGCATTTCTCTTGATGATGATCTCATAGATTTTCTTACTGAAGATAAGGAAATTGAATTTAAACTGTTATAATTGTGTGTTCATAGCGAGTTTTGTAACTTTGCAAACTGGAAAATAAAAACAAACATAAATAGTTCTAGACATGGTAATTACTCTTACTGATACAAATTTTGATGAAATGGTGCTGAAGGCAAATAAGCCTGTGCTGGTGGATTTTTGGGCTGAATGGTGTGGCCCCTGCAGGGTCATTGGACCATTTGTAAAGGAGATTGCCGATGATTACGCTGAAAAGGTAATTGTAGGAAAAGTTGATGTGGATTCCAACCCGGGAATTTCTACAAAATACGGTATCAGGAATATACCCACTGTCTTATTCTTTAAAAACGGTGAGGTTGCTGATAAACAGGTCGGAGCCGTGCCGAAAGGAAACCTGGTTAATAAGGTTGAGGCTCTATTGTAACGGGCCTCCATGTATCTGCCATGTTATTAAAATATATCAACAGTAACCGACTTTCCGTAGTAATCCTTTTTATATTGCTTCCGATTCTTTTCTGGATTCCTTCATTTGGGAGAGAAACTGTTGAATATATTCCCGCGTCAGGAGGAATGCCTGTGGGGGAATGGATTATAAGGTTTAATCATAATTATCGTGTACTCGCCTCGATTATAGCGCTTATCCTGATCATTCTTAATGGATACCTTCTGATACAGCTGAATACGGTACACATTTTTATACCTTACCGGACTCAGCTTCCCTTGTTTTTTTATACCATTCTTACAATTTGCATAACGCAGTTAAACTGGCTTACTCCCGCTCTGGTTGCCTCTACACTTATTATAACCCAGTTTTACCGGGTTCTCAGTACTTACAAGAATGATGGAATTTCGATAAATATACTGGATGCAGGATTATTGATAGCCCTGTCAAGTCTGATTTATTTTCCATCGATATTCTTTTTTATTTGTCTTTTGATCACGCTTTTATTCATACGTCCTTTTATTTGGCGTGAATGGGTTTTTGCCTTTATTGGACTCCTTATTCCTTATGCGTTTGCATTTTCAATTAATTATTTGCTTGATAAACCTGCAAGTGGTCTGTTTAACGGAATGGCCGCCGATTTCAAAAGCTTACCGGTTGAGTTAAAATTTAGTCAGATCGTAAACTGGTCGTATGTAATGTTTTTTATGGTTGTTGCCAGCTATTACATTGCAAAGGCTATAGATAGCATGAAGATTCACGCACGAAAGTTCTTCCTCGTATTTCTTACTTTTTTTGTCTTGTCGCTTCTGCTTTTCTTTGTGATACGCGGCGGTACAGGAATGATATATATTGGTTCTGTTCCGCTGGCATATCTTTTTACCCATTATTTCGTCAGATGCAGACGAATGTGGTTGAATGACATTTTCTTCGCCGTGTTTATCGTTTTATTGATCTGGCAAAGAATTGACTGATGGGGGGTGTTTTCACAGACCCTGCCAATTTGCTATAAAAGAAGAGAGACAAGGCCTTGCCTTGTCTCTGCATATAAAAGGGTTAAGAGAGCGAGTTATAATTTCTTTACATACGACATGATTCCGACTCCTTCACCACCTTTTCCCTCTTTAAATGATATGAAAACATGGTAAACACCTGTTTTCTGGCATTTGAAATCAAAAGAAGGGTAATCCTTTCCGGTAGCGGTAATAAAGGTGCTACCAAGCAGTGTATTCAGATCGAATAGCTGTAAAACAGCTTCCCCATCGGAGTTAGGTGCTGTACATATTGAAAAGCGATACACTATACTTTTATTGAGAAGAAGAGCAAATCGTGCAGTAGGAGGAGCTCCACCCGGTGTGCCGGGATCGAGTTTCACCACAAAATCCTTTAGATACATCACATCACCTGCATTGCCTGCACATTGAGCCGTAAGCTGTGATATATCCTGTGCTTTTAATGCAATGCTCATGAATGCACAAACTGTGCATAATAGGATGAATTTCTTCATAACTATAAGCTTATTAACTTATTTCGTACCTGTTCTGTGGTATTGATAATATTGTTAAGAAGGTCAGGTGAAATTTCAACTATGCTTTCATCACCACCGACAATTGTAAGCATTCCGTCGACCTCAATCATCTTAGGTTCACCTTTTTTAGTGTAAATTACAACCGAACCGAAAAGCTCTTTCAATTTCTGCAGTTCTTCCAAAAGGTTGGTATATTGCTTGTCTCTCTGGTATTTGTCAAGTATAAGCATAAGCTGATCCAAAGTAAGCTTTTGTTCTCCGATACGTTCGGCAAGTTCCTGATTTGGAGTGGCTTTATAAACCTGTGTTCCAAGATACAGACCCTCAATCCATACCCCTGTTACCATTAAAGCACTGAGATTGGTTCTGTTGTTCGTATGAAGGTATTTATCCATCTGATTAAAGCTGTGCACAGAAATGTACATCAAAGAGTCGAGGTTCTTGCTGTTAGTTGCAAGTCTCTTCAGTGTTGAAAAATCGAAAAACTGTCCTACCTTAATGGCATCCGATAAGGTCTTTATGGCAGTAAGATAATCGACAACTGCAGAGGTTTTGTTGTACATGTTGAGATAACCCAGGTCGGCTGCGTAAATACCGAGGTTCAGCGATTGCTGGAAACTGGTTGTCAGATTGCCTACTCTGTCGGTTGTGGATATGTACTTGTTTGAATAAGGCACGCCCAGATCCTTGATCATAGCAGCCATTTCAACCGGTGAAGAAATATTTTGCACAATATCCTGCATCACTTCTTCTGAAATTTCCACACCCTCATTCAGTACAGAATCGGGAATCTCACCTCCTTTATTTTCGCTTGGTCCGCCCGACTTACATGAACCGGCAGCAACAGCCAGTATTAAAAACAGAATGACGAAATATTTGGGCATAGCTTTAATTGTTTTATTCAACAAATGTAATTAT
Organism: Bacteroidales bacterium; assembly: GCA_036257765.1. Lineage (GTDB taxonomy): Bacteria > Bacteroidota > Bacteroidia > Bacteroidales > UBA10428 > UBA5072. Next base: position 3,533 of record DATAEX010000057.1, on the reverse strand, counting down.
TGATTAAGTGTATTTGAATTTTGAAATATTAACCTTTCTTTTTGAAACGTTCACTGAAATTAATAAGTTTCAATAACCATTCATAATATAAAGCGATATATAAAATAATCGTCAGCAGCCAGATAAAAACCATATTGTACCAGTAAGTATCAAATACCTTACCCAGAAATGGTTTTTTAGGTGCATAAAAATGTGTACGCAGTGTCTGGACACCTTTAATGTAAGGCTCCTGGTAAATTGGGTCGTAATGCTGCACCAGCTGATGATCGTATTCCAGAATTTTATTCTTTTCAAAAACTTTACGTACGATGTCGGAGACGCCTTCATTATGATAACGGTCCCTTAATTGATCCCAGGCGTCGGGATCTTTATCGAGATAATAGTTAAAGTAGTTATCCTTTTGACGGCTTACTTTTTCGAATCTTTTGCCGTAATAAATGTCCAGTGCATTCAGATACTCTGCTACTTCTGCGGCTGTCTGGGAATCAAATTTTCCCGGTAAAAGATTTTCAGGATGCGGGAAAGGAGTTACCTCCTTATTGGCAGCAGATTCTTTTGCAATCTCATTGGCTATTACTATCAGATCACCCGAGGACATCGTTATTGCACGAGTGTTATTTAGTTCATTGTTGATCCGTTCAAGTCGTTCTGTAAGTTCGGGAAGCCAGTATACTTTCTTGAAATCACTCAGACTCTCTTCTTTTTCGAGATCATACAGCTTGGACTTCATAAACCTGTTGTCCTTGAATTGATGGACCATTAATGCTTCATAAGACCATTTGGTCACCATGAACTCAGCAATCACAGGTACTTTATCAATTCGGCTGACATTGCGGTTCAATTTATCGAAACTGAACATGGCGCCGCTTAAGATCATCATCGGTATCATTACCAGTGGGATAAGAATGTAGATGGTAACAGCCGAATTAAATGATGCGGAAATGTTCAATCCCAGTATATTAGCAAAAGCAGCCGTAGAGAATAATGCAAACCAGTAAATAAATCCCATGTCGCGTATCCCAAGAATGGTATTGGCTACAAGGATAAATAACAGCGCCTGGATAGCAGAAATAGTGAACAGAATAATGACTTTTGAAACCAGGTAGCTCGACCTGCTGAGATTAAGAAATCGCTCACGTTTCAGGATTTTCCGGTCGCGAAAGATTTCCTCCGCACTTACAGTAAGTCCAAGAAATAAAGCAACTATAAGAGCCATGAAAATATAGATAGGAATATTTTCATTGACCCTGAAAATATATTGATTCGAATTAGGGTCTTCTATGTATCGTATTATATATGACAGGATGAAGCCAAGCACAGGTGCTTCAAGCATACTTAGGGCCACATACTGTGTATTGCTTATCTTTGAAAAGAAGTCTCTTGTAGTATAAATCCGGAATTGTTTTAACCATCCTGGTATCCTCAGATTTTTCGGAGGTGAATCTTCTCCTGATTTCAATTCCACATAAGGAACCATCGATTTGTAATGCTCATGCCATTCCTGGGGTAGAACTTTACGGTTATCGGTATAGTTACCGAACTCATCAACCACCCTGGCCTCGATAATATTAAAGATCAGTTCAGGATTTACATTACCGCAGGACTGGCATTCACCCACATCGCTGTTGATTTGTGCATCAAGATGTTTAAAATACATCACTGCCTCAACCGGATTTCCATAATAGATCATATAACCACCCGTATCGAGTATGATCATTTTATCGAACATCTTGTATATCTCGGAGGACGGTTGATGAATAACCACAAATATAAGTTTGCCCTTCAGAGCAAGCTCACGTAACAGGTCCATTACATTTTCCGAATCCCTTGATGACAACCCTGATGTAGGTTCATCAACAAAGAGTATTGAAGGTTCCCTGATGAGCTCCAGGGCAATATTCAGTCGTTTTCTTTGTCCCCCGCTTATTGTTTTCTTCATCGGTGAACCCACTTTCAGATCCTTCCTGTCATACAACCCGAGGTTCTGAAGTGTTTTATTAACCAGGTTGTCAATTTCCTCTTCGCTTTTATCTTTGAAACAAAGCCTGGCATTATAGAAAAGGTTTTCATAAACGGTAAGTTCCTCAATCAGCAGATCATCCTGAGGTACCAGACCAATTACACCTTCGAGTTTATTCTTTTCATTATGGAGATTAATATTGTTAATGAGCACTTCGCCATTTGACGGAGGTTCTATACCACATAAAACATTAAGCAGCGTGGTTTTTCCGGCACCACTGGCACCCATGATTCCGATTAACCGTCCATGTGTTTCCGAAAAACTTATATCCTTGATCCCGATGTTTCCATTGGGAAACTTATATTCAAGATTCCTGGCAATGTAAGAGATCTGGCTGGCAACCATATCGGCCATGAAATGAGCCACTACATCGCTGTAATAAACCGGCGCACCTTTAGGAAGTTTTATTGCACTTCCGTTGGCAAACAGGTAAATCCGGTCGTTGCGGACAGGCAGACCATTTAGGAACAGGTCCTCGCTGCCGGTATATTTTAGAAAATAAAGATCTACACTATTAATTTTCAGGACGAATAATTTACCCTGAAGATGTTTTGTAAGGATCAGCTTAGCATTTTTGGGAATAATCTGATTACTGTCGGTAATGATCAGCATGTTTGAATTATCAAGCTGATCTGTTTCATTGCTGATTACAAACGATTGAATGTTACTGAATTCATCTTTGTCCACTTTGAAAACTTCAGCAACGGTATTGATGATCTGCATTCGCTGATCAGTAAATTTGCGGTCGGCATTTACAATTTCAAACAACCTTACCAGAACAACTACCTTTTGTTTCTGAGTAAGGGTCTTATTGATCTTTTTGCATAATCCAAGGATCCTTACAGAATCTTTGACCGAAGTAAGTTTCCTTATATTTTTTTCTTCTTTTTCCTCTTCCTTGTCGTCCTCACCCTCTGCAGTTTCAAGGCCGCTATATTGCCTGAAAAGCTGGAAATATTCCCTGACCTTTTCATCGTTCAGCTGCTGTTGCAGGAAATTCCTGACATACTCCATCTGGGTGGATTCTACGCCCTCATCTTGTTTTGCAATAATTGCAAAAAGCTGCATCAGCGCTTTTAGAATCTCTTCACTCATTCAGAAAGGGTTTGGGAGAAAAAATGTGAATAAATATGGTGTTTACGGAACTATTAATAAGGCACCTGTTCAAAGGGAACATCAACAATATCGGAATATTCTTCGCCTGCTTCGGCCATATCCTCATCATCTTCGGGGTAGTGCCATTTAATCAGGACATCCTGGCCTTTTTCGTGCATTTCCTCAAGCTTCATAAGGATATCGAGAAGCAACTTCGATGATGCCGTATTGAAATAAGTAAGTTTAAAATTGAAAACAGTTTTGCTGTTCGGGTTTTCTGAATATTCATTGAGCCAGTTGAGCACCGGTTCATAGAATGCGCTTACATCCTCAGGTAATGAACGGCCGCTGATCTCAAAGATTTCATTCTCTGCATCCAGCATTATTTTGGGGGTATCTTCAGTACCTTGAATCTTGA
>DATAEX010000056.1:0-3871 GCA_036257765.1 Bacteroidales bacterium | reverse complement strand
TCTGATTGTAATTGGTTCTGATTTTCCTTATCATGATTTTTACCCCGATAATGATATTCCGACAATTCAAATCGACAATAAAGCAGATCAAATTGGAAGAAGGCATATTGTTTCCAATCCATTGCCGGGAGATGCAAAACTTACTTTGACGGAGCTGCTGCCTCTTGTATCAAAAAGCGAAACCGGCGCCTTTTTGAAAAAATCACAGGAGGATATGCAAAAATGGATAAAAGAACAGGATAAATTTGAAAACTCAAGCGATGTTCCTTTGCGTCCTCAAACATTGGCGAGCACGATAAGCAAATTCGCGAATGAGGATGCAATTATCTGCTGTGATACAGGAGCAGTCACGGTTTGGGGAGCAAGAAATTTCAAGCTCAGGGGTTCCCAGCGATTTACTTTATCAGCAAATCTTGCTTCAATGGGTTTTGGTCTTCCTGCAGCTATTGGCGCACAATTAGCTTTTCCGGACAGGCAAGTCATAGCTCTTTGTGGTGATGGCGGTTTTGCGATGCTAATGGGCGATTTCGTTACAGCTGTTAAGTACAACCTGCCAATTAAAATCTTCATTTTCAATAACGGTAAACTCGGCCTTATTCAAATGGAAGAAGAAGCACGGTCAGGCAATCCGGAGTATCAAACTGATCTATTGAATCCGGATTACGCAGCATATGCTGAGATCTGCGGAGGAGAGGGATTTACTATAAAGGAACCTTATGAGCTGGAGTCAGTTATAAAGAGTGCCTTAAAATCAAGCCGTCCTTGTATTATTAATTCATTTGTTAATCCCGACGAGCTAACAATGCCTCCGAAAGTTTCATTTAGCGATGCGGTCAACTATGGGAAGGCGAAAATCAAAGAATTTTTTATTAGACACAAGTCAAAATGAAAACAACTTCAATTTGGGAGGGTACTGCCAAAAAGGGAGTAACTTATCCATCTCTTCAGGGAGTAAAGGAAGCGGATGTAGTCATAATCGGTGGCGGCATAACAGGAATGACAGCCGCAATGCTTTTGAGTGATGCAGGTAAGAAAGTTATTTTGCTGGAAGCGCTCGAAATTGGTTTGGGAACAACAGGAAACTCCACCGGGAACCTTTACGTAACGGTTGATGAGCATCTTTCAGGTATAAAAAAGAAATGGGACAGTGATGTAATGAAAGCAGTAGTGAGCTCACGTTCATCAGCACTTAATCTCATTGAACAAATTATTAAGCGTTTCAATATTGACTGTGATTTCTATAAAACGTCTTTTAATTTCTATGCCGAAGATCTCGATAAAAATATTGAGAATTTTATACAGGAGGAATACGAGGCACTTACGGAAGCCGGTTTAAATCCTAAGCTCTCAGAAAATCCGTCATTTCCGTTTACCGTAAGGAGGACTATTAGTGTTAATGGTCAGGCTCAGTTTCATCCCTACAAATATGTGCTTGAACTGGCAAAAAACATTTCGGGAAAGTGCGAAATCTATGAGAACAGCCAGGTTGAAGATTTTGATGGCAAAACCGGCGTTGTAAAAACTAAAAATGGTTCCGTTAAGGCAGGAAGCGTCATAATGGCAACGCATACACCTAAGGGAGTATGGATGGTTCAAGGCGTACTTGGTCCTTATCGTGAATTTGGTGTCGCAGCAGAATTAAAATCAGGAGATTTTCCAAGAGGAATCTATTGGGGATTAAACAATCCTAAGCATTCAGTAAGGACCTACCAAAGCGATGGCAAAAAATATATAATGGTTATTGGAGACAAGTTTAAAACTGGTCAGGCAGATGACACCGGGGCTTATGTCAGGGGCCTTGAGGGATATTTAGAACAACGATTTGATACAGGCACCGAAAGATTCATCTGGGGTGGCCAGCATTATCGGCCTGCAAGTGGGCTACCTTATATAGGTAAACATAGCGAACATTTGTATTTTCTGACGGGATTCGCTACGGATGGATTGGTTTATGGAACGATGGCTTCCATGATCGTTTGTGATCAGATTATGGGTAAGGATAACGCATGGGCAAAAACCTACGATCTTAAGCGCTTCACTCCGGTTAAATCATTTAAGGAATTCTTCAAAGAGAATGTAGACCAGATGGTTCAATATTTAAAGGATACGCCCTGGAATGTTGATGCGGATTCTCTTAAAGAAATCTCGCCAGGAGAAGGAAAGGTGATTGAGATTGGGGGTGAAAAAATAGCTGTGTATAGAGGCGAATCCGGACATAATCATGCGGTTTCGGCTGTCTGTACACACATGAAATGCGTTGTGAACTGGAACCCTACAGAAAAAACCTGGGATTGTCCATGTCACGGAAGCAGGTTCGATACAGACGGCAACGTACTAGAAGGGCCTGCCCTTTTAGATTTACCTAAAAAAGAAACCTCTAAAAAATAAGTGCATGAATACACTATACTTTATCATCGCATTATTTGCACTTGGAGCAATCATTGGAATGTATCTGCTTGCACTGATACTCCAGAAAAAGGAAACACCTAAGTTCGTTTCTTTCATTCACGGTGCCTTTGTTGCAACGGCACTTATTCTGCTCATCGTATATAACTCCAATCATCCCGGACTAATTGAAAGTATTGTTCTATTTGTAGTGGCTGCTCTTGGAGGTTTCGTGTTAATTAGCCGTGATCTGACCGGAAGGCCATTACCTAAATGGCTTGCTTTAGGACATGGCCTTATCGCTGTCGCAGGCTTTGTTTTCCTTCTGGTTTATGCGTTCACAAATAAATAATTATGCGAAGTAAAGTACATATTAAAGGCCATCCATTGCATCCTATACTGGTTGCCTTTCCAATAGCTTTTTTTGTTGGTGCATTGTTATCCGATACTATTTCTGTGGTTACGGATCGCGTTTTCTTTACTCAAATGGCCAAATACCTGGTTGCAGGTGGTATTCTTTTCACGGTTATTGCCGCTGTTCCCGGGATTATAGATTACTTTTCAATAGTTCCTCCTGAAAGTTCGGCAATGAAAAGGGCTACGAAGCATGCAATTCTGAATTTTTCGATGCTATTCATCTTTACAGTGGCTCTGTTGCTGCGAAGAAATGATGAAATCAATTTTTACATCATTCTGCTATTAGAACTATCGGGTGTTGTTATTTTAACCTTTTCAGGGTGGCTGGGAGGAACACTTGTAAATAGAAACCAGATCGGTATTGATCATCGTTATGCAGGAGCGGGAAAATGGCAGGAAGAAACAATTAAGGCGGAAGGCAGGATCGAAATAAAGGAAATCAAAAAACTGGGAGTTAATCAAATGAAGCTGCTTCATGTTAATGATAAGCGGATTGTCGTTGGACGAACAGAATCCGAATTTGTTGCTTTCGATGATCATTGTACACATCGCGGAGGAACATTGGCAGATGGAGTAATGATTTGTGGTACAGTTCAATGTCCATGGCATGGATCGCAGTTTAATGTTAAAACCGGGGGAGTAAAAGCAGGACCTGCTAAGGAACCAATCAAAACATATAAAATTGAAACCAGTGGAACAAAGTACTATTTACAATTATAAGTTTTGAATTTACATCTAATGAAACGCTGACACTTTGAATGGGAAAAATAATTTTGATAGGAGGTAATGTGGATAAAGGCGCTTCATTAACCGCAAAAGAGAAGAAAGAATTCAGACCTGTTAAGACCGTGAAGATGGTTGGGCCGGAAATTTTTGAAAGGTTAATTAAGGAGGTAAAAGGAACAGCGTCCCGAATTGAAATCATTACATCAGCCTCAGAAATCCCGTTCGTCATAGGGAAGGAATATAAAAAAGCACTTGAAAAACTAACCTGTAAGAATGTGTCGGTAATGCATATTAGTAATTCACAGGAAGCCGATCTACAAAAGAATTTACAACGGTTGGAGAA
>DATAEX010000052.1:0-6546 GCA_036257765.1 Bacteroidales bacterium | reverse complement strand
ACATGGACGCAGCTTCATTAATCTGATCGTGGTTTGTAACATCCAAAGGAATCACAAAACAACGCCCATTCTCAATTTTATCCAGTTTAATTCTGAGCTCATCAAGCTTTGTGGTGTTTCGGGCGGACAGAACCACTGTGGCGCCCCTGTTGAAAAGTTCAGTGGCAAGCGCGCTACCAATGCCGGATGAAGCACCTGTTATCCAGGCAATTTTACCTTGGATTTTCATAAATGTCTTTATGGCGGTTGACTATATCTTTCATAAAGTCACTGACCCTTTTCCGCTTTTCGCTTAAAGCGACCATTTCATCCGAATTTTTCCTGAAAGTAAATCGAAGTTTTCCAAGTAATTTTCTAAAGCGGATATAGTATTCAAATGCAATTAGTCCGGATAAAGGTAATAAAAGTATATAAAGTACGATAAACCAGATTGGAAGAGACAGAAATGCCATTATTCCGGCTATGACAAGATACCAAACCGGAAATGCTATCATACCAACTACATATTTGAATGAACTATGAAATTGCTGGTCTTTGATGTTTGTGACTCTGGTGGCTGTAAACAAATAAGGAACGATGTTATTCAGGAATCCGAATAGGAAAACCGGAAGGAAAATAGCTTTTGCAATGGCCGAAATAAACAGATTAAAAAAACCGAATGGCTCGTTTTTCAATACCCAATCACGAAGGCCTGCATTTCTTAAATCATGCATGTAATTGCTTACCTCATCATTAAGGATACTGATATTCTCAGGATTTTGTTCGAGTTCACTGTTCAGAACATCAATCATTACTTTATCGGCACGGAATCTTTCATATAGTGAATTGCCCGGTATACCCAGCATACTCCTCATGTTATCATTGTAAATCTCTCTGAGATCCATAAATAATGGATAGAATTCCTCGGTTTGAATGTCAATGATCAGTTTGCTTAACTGGCTGGCATAGGTTTCTTTAAGCTTATTAATTGCAGTTACTGGATTTTCTGTGTAATCCAAATAAAAATCGGCTATCTCGATAGGATCTCCTACATTTATCAACAGCGTAGTTCTGAAATGCTGGTAATGGCCGTAGTCAATACCTACAGGAATTATTTTAACCCCGGAATTCTTTTCGAATTTTTCCTGTGCCTGAAATGCAATCCGGAATATTCCCTTGACCAATTGCCTAAGCCTGCGCCGGTCACCATGATTTCCTTCGGGAAATATTACAAGTGGATTGTGACGGTTGTGCAATACACGTGTGGTTTTTTCGAATACTTCATCATTCTTTTTGACATTTTCTATGCCATCTCGAATTCTAAAAACAGGCATTATGTTAAGGTATGTAAGAAAACGGATCAGGAACTTACCTTTAAATATGTCGGCCCTGGCAAGAAATACATTCTGGAAACCAGTGCGGGTAACCAAAACCATTGCATCCATAAGGGCATTCTGATGATTTGGAGCAATGATCACTGGTTGCTTTTCCGGAATACGTCTTTTATTGATGAATTGAATCTTTCGGTAGTAAATGCGGAAGCATAATCGTGCATATTGCTGAAGTAACCAATAATTCAATGCCCATTCGTCTATCTCTTTTTTCCTCCTCAAATGATCAGTATTAGTTTCTCGGACAAAAATAATATAATGTTTGGGGTTTGGTGCGGGGTTATTCAGTGACTTCAAGATCGATTTTCACGACTTTGGATAGGTCCCTTTCATAATAAAAGGATCCTGTGAAAAACATTACTGCTGCAAGCAGAAGCGCCAGGGGAAGAACAGAAAGTGCGGTCTGAATATTGGTGGCATCTGAAAGGGCACCTATAAGCACTGGGCTGGCCATTGAACCGAGTGAATTTTGAATAGCCACTGCGACTGCATACGACATGGCACGCATTCCCGGATGCACTACATCCTGTGTAACAGATGATGCGGCAGAGACAAAAGCCGTAATCAACACACCCAGTACAAGCAACAATGCATATTGCAGTTTCCCCGGAAATACTACAAGTGCCAGAAAGAGGATAAGAGCTGAAAGTAATGTTGAAATTGTAGGGAATAATAATCTGGCATTGATTTTTTTCTTTCTCCACTTGTCGGCTACATATCCGCCCAATGGAGCGCCAACCAGAGCGAGGAGCAAAACCAGGCTTGATTTCATGCCAGCCTGTCCCTCAGGCAAACCCTGAGTTCTGTGAAAATAGGTGGGAAGCCAGGTCAGCAGCGATGTAGTGGTAAATACCACTCCGGCTATCCCGAAATAAGTGAAGATCAATGAGGGTTTGTTCAGCAATTCGTTGAACATATCCCTTATTGACATCGAAATGCCCACGTCTTTGCCGGGTTTTGGCTCAGGACTTTTTGATTTTGTAAGCACCACGGTCTTATAGTCCTTTACAAAAAAGAACAATATAGCAATTAACAAACCCGGAATAGCAACCAGTCCAAAAGCGTGTCTCCATCCCCATATGCTTGCAATCACTCCGCCAAGGGCTACTCCGATAGCACTTCCCAAAGGGATTGATGCATTCCATAACCCAATCATCCACGACCTCTTTTCCTGAGGATACAAGCCGGCAATCATTGCAGTTCCTCCGGGTGCATATCCTGCTTCACCAACGCCGATTAAAGTTCGGGCTGTCAGCAGGTGACCGAAATTTTTGGTTAAAGCACATAGCCCGGTGGCAAGTCCCCATACCACGGCCATAATACCGATCGTTTTCCTCCTGCTCCACCTGTCTATAAGGATAGCTACAGGAAACGAAAGAAGGGATATTGAAAGATAAACTGCCGACATCAGTGCTCCGCTCTGTGCATCTGTAAGACTCCATTCAACCTTTAGAAAAGGTAACAGAGAGGTGACCACCATCCGGTCGATATAGTCAAACATGTAAAGCAGGAAAAGCAGGATAAAAATATAATTGGTATATCTCCTGGAAAAGAGATATCCTGGCGGAACCTGTTTATTCTTCATTAAATGCTGTTTATGCTATTGTACTTCTGTTCATGAGCAGGAATAGTCCGGTTTTAAAATTAATAAAAAAAGCCAACAAGATTTATTATGTATAAATTTACATGCTTATAATCTCATACCATGTTCAATAAAATATTCAAAGCAGTAAATCCTGATACGTTAAACGACAATTTCTTTAAAGTGATTCACAGGGATTGGATGCTGATAACCGCAGGAACCATGAACAGCTTTAATACCATGACGGCAAGCTGGGGTGCTACAGGTATTCTCTGGAATAAGAAGATAGCCATATGTTTTATAAGGCCTGTGAGATATACCTTTGAGTTTGCGGAGAAAAGCAATTTGTACACTTTGAGCTTTTTTGATGACGAACACCAGGATGCATTAAATTTCTGCGGCAGTAATAGCGGCAGAAATGTCGACAAAATGGCTAAAACAGGCCTGAAACCAATTGAAACTCCCGAAGGCAGTATTACTTTTGCACAAAGCAGGCTGGTTTTTGAATGCCGCAAACTTTATTCAGACTATATCAAAGAAGAATTCTTCAGTGAAAAGAATCTCATTGGTTTACATTATCCGCACAAGGATTTTCATAAATTTTATATTGGAGAGATAACAGGGTGTTTCCAGCGACATATTTAGACGGACAACATGCAGTTTGTTAATCTACTTTAGGTCTCAGCTGTTATTTTTTACATGGAAAAACCTCGTCAAAATCCGGTTCTCATTTACGATAGTGAGTGCCGCCTTTGTAACAGTGCGGTTAAATTTTTAAAATCCGAAAAAGCACCGGAAGGTTTCAGTTTTGTTTCTTCTTCTGATTCTGCCGCAACACCATTGCTGGATCGTCACCGGATTAAAAAGAGCACTACTGACAAAACGGTTATCCTTATAGATGGAAACAGGATATTTACAAAATCCGCAGCCATCATAAAGGCTCTTCAGCGAAAAGGTCATATATGGCGATTGGCAGGAGTCTTCTTTATTATTCCGTCGTTTTTGCGCGACTTCGTATATGACTGGATAGCAGGAAGAAGAAAATAACAATTTAAATTTACAGAGCATTTTGTATAATCCGGTTGCAACCTTGAGGAAAAAACCTTGTCTATAGAAAAAAATTGAGAACACACATGGTTTTTTGCCGGCTGATTCAATCGATAACCTTAAATACCTGAATTCTTTTGACGGTTTACCGCGAAATACATAAGGATATAATTGATTCATGCAAAGCAGGCAATTCCCGTGCTCAGTATCAGCTTTATCAATTATATGCCAGGGCAATGTATAATATCTGCTATCGCATGATGAATTCGAGGGAAGAGGCAGAGGACATGCTGCAGGAAACTTTTGCCGAGGCGTTTCATCATCTGAATGATTACCGGTTTGAATCATCGTTCGGTTCGTGGCTAAAACGGATTACAATTAATAAGTGTATTAATTCTTTGAAAAAGCGCAGGGCACAATTGATTCCTGTTGAAGATATTCCCGATGCCCCGATAAATGAAAATGACGAAGAGGCAGTTCCGGGACTTAGCGTTGAGAAAATTCAGAAGGCGATGGCCTTGCTTCCCGAAGGTTACAGAATTGTTTTTTCATTATACCTGCTCGAAGGTTACGACCATTCCGAAATATCGCAAATATTAGGTTTTTCGGAAGCAACTTCAAAATCTCAATATTGCAGGGCAAAACAGAAGATTAAAGAAATCATCTTAAGCGAGAATTATGAAAGACAGCTTTGAAAAATTTATTAACGAAAACCGTGAAAAGTTCGATAACCTCGAACCTGATAAATCGGTTTGGAAGAGGCTTCAAAAGGAACTGCCTGAAAGGCCGGGGTTCAACTGGAAGGTCTTTATGCGAAGAGCTGCCATTGTTACAGTGATTTTTGCTGCATCATATTTTGCCAATGAAATGATACACAGATTTAACAACAGGTCTTCATCAACCGCGGATAAGACTGAAATTCCCGGTTTAAGTGAAGCCGAAGCATATTACACCAGTCTGGTGAATCAGAAACTCGATGAACTGAAACCTGTAATAGAAAACTGTCCTTCTATTCAGGAAGAACTCGATTATGACATGTCTGAACTCGATAGTGTGTATGTTGATCTTAAGAAAGATCTTAAAGATAACATGGCAAATCAGGAAGTTATTGAAGCCATTATTGAAAATTACCGTCTTAAGATATCCATTCTCGAGGATATACTTAGTGAACTTTCTCCACTCGATGAAGAGTGCATTCCAAACACGGGCAAATATGCGCTTTAGTCTTTTTATCTATATCATCCTTATTGGGTTTCAATGTGTTTCTGCACAGCCGCCGGAATATTCGCATCATGTCGGCAGGGCGTTTCACATTTCCTCATCTGTATCAGTTGAGATCTCCAATAAATATGGCCGTGTTCAGGTGGTTCCATGGGATAAGGATTCCGTACGATTCGATATAGATTTGCGGATAAGAGCAAAGGACAATCAAAAACTCGAAAAAATCAGACAAAACATAGAATTTGAATTTACGCCGGGACAATATTATATAATAGCTCAGACAAAATTCGGTGATAATGGCTCGGATGTTCTGAAGGACCTTGTTGATATTGCAGGATCATATATTTCATCCTCCAATTCAGTAAGCATTAATTACACTGTCAGAATTCCTGAGCACATAAATCTGAAGATCGAAAATAAATTCGGAGATGTATATTTAGATGATCATAGTGGTGCTCTTACCATGATACTTTCTTACGGTGATTTAAAAGCCAACCGGCTCAATGGTCGCTCCGATTTAAAAATCTCTTCAGGAGATGCAGACATAAACTACTTCAAAGAAGGCACAGCAATATTCTCCTATGCAAACGTTCACATACGTGAAAGCTCGATGCTGACTGTACAAAGTCAATCATCTGTAATCACAATTGAAAAATCCGGTAATATTAAATTGAATTCACGACGGGATAAAATCTACCTGAACGAAGCTAATTATGTATCCGGTGAAACCTATTTTACAACTGCCAATATCGGTGCATTGAATAACAGTGTCACTCTGGGAGGCCGTTATGGTGATATAATTATTGATGATGTCCGAAGGTCTTTTACCTCCCTGAATATAATTTCGGAACTTACCGATGTTTCTATGTCATTTGAAAGACCTATGGTATTTGATTTTGATCTTACGCATCACCAATCGGTACTTTTCACTTATCCCAGGGATCTGGCCCATTTCAGCACCAATGTAATAAACGCGGAAGAAAAATTATTTGTCACTACCGGTGATTTTGGAACGGGATCATCTTCGTCAAAAGTCACCCTTAAAGCACTACGCAAGTGCAATCTGACAATTTCACAACGTTGAAGCAACCTCAAAAAATAAATACTGTCCTATATGTAAAACATTAATTATGAAAAAAACAGGTAATTTATTAAACATACTCATTATCATCTCTGCCGGTTTCGTAAGCGTTTGCTGTGAAGATATATGGAATAGATGTGTAGACGGGAACGGTGACAGGGTTGTTGAGAACAGGGATCTCGCTGATTTTGAAAGAATAGAGATAAACGGTGACTTTGACGTGCGGATTGATACCGGAAATCAGT
>DATAEX010000045.1:0-4288 GCA_036257765.1 Bacteroidales bacterium | reverse complement strand
ATGTATATGAGGACCGCGATATTCTGCTCGATTCGACAGTCAGTAAGGACTTTATATGGAACCGAGGATATGAGCTGAATTGGGATCTTACTCGTTCGGTTAAATTCGATTTTACAATCAATAATATTTCGCGTATCGATGAATTGCCCGGAGCCTACGATTGGTTCAGAAGCGGAAATAACAGTGAATGGTCACGCGCTGTATGGGATACTCTTCTGACAGGAGGCCGTCCGGTTTTATACAATCACCGGTTCAATGCAACCTATACGCTGCCGCTGAACAAAATACCGCTTCTAAGCTGGACATCTACAAATCTTCGGTATAACGCAGGATACGACTGGCGTCAAGGGCCTATCTTCCAGGGTTCAAGAACATTGGGTAACGAAATTACAAATTCAAATACCATTCAGGCAAACTCCACCTTCAATCTGACATCGCTCTACAACAAGTCGAAATACTTAAAAAAACTTGAAACGAAGTATGCACCCAATAAAAAAAATCAGACGGAAAAGAATTTAAAGACCGTTACCTATACACGGGAAAACTTCTTCTTAAGGCCGAATACACCCAGAAATATTTCACATAAGTTAAATACAAGAGATATTTCAGTTAAAGTAACTAATCGCGAAGGTCAGGAAATTGAGACCGATTACCAGGTAATCGATGAAAACAAAATAAGCATCGAAGCCGACACCAATTATAACGGATTGCAGGTTGTTATTGAAGGAAAGGTAGAAACCGGTGAAAAACCGTTAATATTCCTTGCAGAGAATTCAATCCGGTTCCTTACCGGACTAAAAAATGTTACTCTCTCTTATTCACTGACTGGTGGTACTAATCTGGCAGGATTTATGCCCGCTCCTGATGTTGCAGGGTTTAATACGGGCAGCTATAAAGGCGCACCCGGATTGCCATTCCTGATTGGAATTCAGGACAGGGATTTTGCTAAAGATGCAGCAGCTAACGGATGGCTTACAATAAATCCTGCATTTACGAAACCTTTTACAATGTCGAAAACAGAGACTTTTAACATCAAAGGCACTTTTGAGCCATTTAAGGGTTTTCGCATCGATCTTGCAGGTTCAAGAAGTTACACCGAGTTCAACAGCGAATATTTCCATTTCAGTGATTCGGTTCCGGGAATGGGAGGCTTTTATTTCGATAATCACCTCGTTAACGGCGGTTTCTCCATATCGGTTATTACAATAGGATCCGCTTTTGAAAAGTTGAAAAGCAGTAACGGATACCGTTCAGAAACCTTCGAACGCTTCAAGCAATACCGAACAACGATCTCTGAACGCTTGTCCCTGAGACGCGAAGAGCAAACTGATGGCCTATATCAGTCATCTCTTCAGCACAAAACCGAAGAGGGATACAAACTCGGTTATGGTTCCACATCACCTGAGGTGATCATACCTGCATTTCTTGCTGCATATACAGGGAAAGATCCCCATAAGGTTTCATTGAACAACTTCCAGAATATTCTGGACATCCTGCCGAACTGGTCTCTGACCTTTGATGGCCTTCCAAAATTACAGCCGGTCGATCGCGTCCTGAAATCAGCTACTTTACGCCATACGTACAGATCGATTTACAGCATAAATTCTTATGCTTCGCATTTCATGTTCGTGGCTGATGAAATTTATGGCATTGGGCACAAAACCGACCTGCAGGACAATTTTGTCCCCGAATTACAGATGAATTCCGTTTCAATCCGTGAGGATCTGGATCCTTTATTTGCCTTTGACGGAACCTGGATCAATAACCTGATTACCCGGTTCGAATACCGCAAATCAAGATTGCTGGCGTTGAGTCTTTCCAATAATCAACTTACCGAAAGTCTGAATGACGAGATCATAGTAGGTGCAGGATACAGGTTTAGTGAAGTTCCCCTGAAAATCGGCGAAAGGGCTTATGAAAGCGATCTTGATGTAAAATTCAATTTATCGATGAGAGACAATAAGACCATCGTCAGATACCTGGCGAAAACTGAGAAAGACGAGAACGACCAGATCACAATGGGTGAGCGTATTTTCAGGATTGAATTTACTGCTGATTACCTCTTATCTCCAAGGTTTAATCTGAGATTTTTCTTTGACCGCACTTTAAATAAACCGCATACTTCCCGGGCTTTCCTTCGTGTTGACACCAACATCGGCTTTAGTCTCCGCTTTACCCTGACCCAATAACGACCGTAATTTTACTTTAAAGTAATTTTACCTGTCAGTAATATTCATTACTTTTATCCCTCGTTTTTTACAGGCTTACAATCTATAATTCATAATTTATAATTCATAATTCAAAATTAATTAGCCTTATGCCCTCACTCACACCCACACCCACACACCCACACCCAACTCAAATTCATAATTCATAATTTATAATTCATAATTCATAATTAATTAGCCATGAACATCCCCGCGGATTTACACTACACGAAAGATCATGAATGGATCAGGATCGACGGTAAGAAAGCTCAGGTTGGTATCACGGATTTCGCACAGGGCGAACTGGGTGACATTGTATTTGTCGAAATTGAAACAGTTGGCAGTCACCTCGGGAAAGGCAGCACATTCGGAACCATCGAAGCTGTAAAAACTGTATCTGACCTGTTTATTCCGGTATCAGGACAAGTTTTATCCGTTAACGGGAAAATTAATGATACGCCCGACGTGATTAATAAAGATCCGTACGGCGAAGGATGGTTAATCGAAATGGAAGTTGATGATCCCTCAGAGGTGAAAGAGCTGATGGATGCTAAGTCTTATGCAGCCATGCTGAATGTTTGATTTGAATAACAACTTATATGAGACCAATTATTGAACCGGTTGAACGCGAGCTGATAGAAAAAGAACTCACCGAAGACAAGCTTCTGCGTAAGACAAATAACGGGAATAATCTGCTCTATGTGATAACACATCACGATTCCCCGAATGTTATGATTGAGATCGGCCGGCTCAGGGAACTGGCCTTCAGGGTTGCCGGCGGCGGTACGGGTAAAGATGTGGATATTGATATGTACGATACTATGCCTGTGCCCTATAAACAGATAATTGTATGGGATCCGGCAGAAAAGGAAATTCTGGGCGGATACCGCTATTTTATATGTTCAGAGATGGGCGCTGATCCCGATGGCAATTGTAATCTGGCAACAGCAAGGCTTTTCCGTTTTTCCAAAAAATTCCGGGATGAATATATGCCCCATATGATCGAACTTGGCAGATCGTTCGTGCAACCTGCATATCAGTCGACCAACCGCAAAGGAAAAGGAATTTATGCAATGGATAATTTATGGGACGGCCTGGGTGCAGTATGGATGAAAAATCCCCATATCAAATATTTCTTTGGAAAAGTAACAATGTATACAACATTCCACCGCGAAGCGCGTGACCTTATTCTTTATTTTATGAAAAAGTATTTCGGGGATAAGGAAAAGCTCGTTGTGCCTTTTGAACCGCTTGAAATAACCACCGATCAGAAACTTCTTGATTCTATACTTTGCGGGACCAATTACCGTGAAGATTATAAAATCCTTTCACAGAACGTTCGCGCACGGGGAGAAAATATTCCGCCTCTCATCAATGCTTATATGAACCTTTCTCCTACAATGAAAGTATTCGGAACAGCTATGAATTATGGTTTTGGCGATGTTGAAGAAACAGCCATTATGATCACGGTTAACGATATGTACGACGAAAAAATCGAACGGCACATCAAAAGCTATATACATCAGTCATAATCCTCCCGCAGGTTTCATGATCCATCACGATTACAAATGGAAAAGTTTTGACGGGATCATGCTATACGGCCAGAGCTGGTTTCCGGAAGAACAGCCTGCCGCAGTAATAAATTATGTTCACGGATTTAAAGATCACAGCAACCGGTTCGGTAAGTGGGCTGCCCGGCTTGCTGAAAACGGTTATGCAGTTGTTGCCATTGACCTGAGAGGTCATGGGCGCTCCGAAGGACGAAGGGGATATGCAAAGAGCTACAATGATTTTCTCGGGGACATAGACGTTCTCCTGTCAAATTCCCGTAATATATTCAAGGGTCTCCCTCATTTTCTTTATGGCCATAGTTTCGGCGGGAATCTTGTTGCCAATTATCTGATTAAGGGTAAGAATCTCCCTGAAGCAGCTGTAATAACCTCTCCATGGTTTACCCTGACTGTAGCACCCTCATTGTTTAGGATGATCATGGTGCAGATTATTAAAAGTATTTTACCGACAATAACATTAGTCAGTAATCTTGATATACGCTACCTCTCCCGGGATCAAGTGATTGCAGA
>DATAEX010000024.1:0-5145 GCA_036257765.1 Bacteroidales bacterium | reverse complement strand
GAAGAACAACGGATCGTTGTTTAAATCCCGCTTTTTAATTAATTCTTCTCAGGCGCTACTATATTATAAAGTTTTAGTTTGTTATAAAGCGTTTTACGGTCAATGTTCAATAATCGGGCAGCTCTGCTTTTATTGAATTCCGAGGCTTCGAGTGCTTTCATTATGCGCTCAGGCTCATCAACAGGACGTAATGATCCTAAATGATTATGCAGAGTGGGGTTTTGGTAAAGTTCGGCAGGTATTTCTTTTACAGTAATAATATTACCCTTCGCCAGTAATGTTGCCCTTCGAACAACATTTTTAAGCTCTCTTAGATTTCCGGGCCAGGAATAATTCAAAAAAACCCGTTCAATATTATCGTCAAATCCCTCTATATTCTTATCGAGATATTTGTTTGCCTGATCAAGAAAATACTTTGCAAAAAGCATGATATCAGGTTTTCGTTCACTTAAACGGGGCGCTTCAATCTGGAACTCATTCAACCGGTGATACAGGTCTTTTCTGAAATTACCATGGTCCATCGCTTCTGAGAGATCCTCATTTGTCGCTGTAATAATGCGGATATCAACCCGTATTGCTTTAGTGCTGCCTACCGGTTTAATGATTTGTTCCTGCAATGCCCTGAGTAATTGAATTTGTGTGTCATAAGGCAAATTTCCGATTTCGTCAAGAAACAGCGTTCCTCCGTTTGCTACCTCAAAATACCCTGTTTTATCAGCTATTGCGCCTGTAAATGAACCCTTAATATGACCGAAAAACTCACTTGCAGCAAGTTCTTTGGGTATTGCACCACAGTCTACGGCTATGAAAGGTTGGGAATGCCGGGGGCTTTTCTGATGAATTTTCCTTGCAATGTATTCCTTGCCTGTTCCGCTTTCTCCAACTAAAAGGACCGACATTGGTGTTGGTGCTACCAGGTTAATAATTTCATTCAGATACTGAGACTGTTTGCTTACGCCTTCAAAAAATTCATCCGCATCTACACTTCTTTTGACAGATGCTTCTCTGCTGATTCCAATATTTTTTTCGGCTTCCTTTATCAGATTAAGTAATTCATCAGGATTAACGGGTTTGGAGATATAATCGAATGCTCCCTGTTTTATTGATTTAATGGCAGTTGTTACATCAGCATAACTCGTCATTAGTATAATCTGGGAATCAGGTAGTTGTTTCTTGATTGGACCTATTAGTTCGAGTCCGCTTATTTCCGGCATTCGCATATCGGTAAGTACCACTTCAAACTGATGGTCCTTTATAATTTTCTTTGCCTCAACCGGAGAAAATACACTGTTAACCTTGTAATTGTTCTTCTCCAGTAGTGTTTTGAGCATCAGGCAAAATGTTACATCATCGTCGATTATCAGTATACTCGTCATGAAACGTTGTAAATATCCTCTAAACGATATTGAGAGGCCTTTAGTTCAAGAGTATGTTTATAATTTAACTTTTTGTAATAAACAAATAAAAAAAAGAAACCTCTGCCTCGGGATTTAAGTCCTCCGACAGAGGTGATTATCACGCTCCTTACCACTAACTGACTCTAACAGTAAGGCTTGGTTGTGAATGCTGGTCAATATCATCAGATTCTGGTCAATATCATCAGATTATCATATCATCAGATATCACCGGCGGTTTACTTTTGCATTTTAACTGATTCGCCTCTTTCGTCAAAGAAAAGGGTTTGCATTTCGTCACCTTTGCTTATCTTGACCTTGTATGTGCCATCAGCACCACGGAAAGCTTTTTCAGTCTTGTAACCAGGATATTTTTCGTTAATTGATCTGGTAATAGCTGCAGGAAGATCGGCGGTCTTAACTTCTTCTTTATATTCAACTGCAGAAGAAGACTGTGATCCACTGGTGCCTTGCTGTGCACCGCTCTGTGTTCCGCTGGTTCCCGGCTGTGTGCTAGGCTGTGTACTAGGTGAACTTGGCTGTGTAGTAGGTGAACTTGGCTGTGTAGTTGGCTGATCCCTCTCATCCTCCTGCTCTGTTGAAGAAGGCTGCGATGAACCTGGTACCTGAGCCATTGTATTAGGTGCGCTTATTCCAAGAAGAGCTGCCACCACTGCTAAAATCATTACTTTTTTCATAACATTCATAAAAATTAGATTTGAACTATAATTTATCTGATTACCCTATGAAATAACCATGCCATAATAAATACAAAGTGTTTATAGCTTCATGATACGTTTATTCTCAATCAATTATGTGAAAATCCAACAACAACCAGTTTTATAAAAGTGTAGAATAACGAGAAAAAAGTGTAGAAAAATTCCACAGGTTAGAACCGGAAAGTAAGCCCGACAGAAAACAGTTCTTTAAACTGCATGCGTGGACCGCGATGATCAATAATTCCATCGTTGTCAAGATCAATATCGATATCCACATCGTCGTCATAAATGAGATGCGTGCTGATGGAAGCATTGAGCAACCTATAAGCTTTTAGCGTGAGTCGCATTTCCCAGTTAATATCTATATTCTGGGGATTTTTAAGAAAATTCGAAAACATATCAACCCTCAGATCGAAATTAACATTTTCCACCAGATCTTTCCTGTAAAGCATCCTTACGAACCCTCCTATTTCGCTTCGGGCATGCTTCCCTCTTTCAACACCAAAGGACCCTGAGTCTGAAAGTGCTTCATCAATAACAAAAGTCGTTTTGCTTGTGACTGGCGCAATAAATGCCGAAAAGGCATTGTTGGGTTTAAAGTCCATACCCAAAGCGCCTACAAAATAACCGGGCGACATGAAACGTGAAATGATAATACTGTCATCTGGGTAATAATAACCTTTATTTACCTGTGTACGGAGAGTCATAAGTGTTGAAAAATACCATTTTTCAAAGGTTTTTATTCCAAATTTTGTAGCAACATCCAGCTTGTCATCTGTTTTAATAAAACCCTCTCCGTCGCCCTGATTCATTATTCCATATCCGAATTCAAAAGAATTATCCCAATTGATTTTTTCAGCCCTGAAATTTATATCGGATGAAATAAGAGCGTTCAGTGAGAGCGAATTTCTTCCGCCTGAAGCCCAGTTTGTAAGTGATGTTTGAGAAGTATTAAGGAATATTGCAGTTGCTTTTTGCCAGCCAGCTGTAGTATCAGGAGTAAACGCTTTTAAAGTGCTCATGACGTCGGTTAATTGTGCATTAACCGTTATGGAAAAAAACACCTGAATCCAAATAAGAACTGACCTAAGAACACCGGCCATAACACGTATTAATAGTTGCACAGATTTGTAAGTGCACTGTTAAACAACAATCAGGGGTAACATGTTTCTTTGGTCAATTGCAGTGCTTTGCATGTTAAATTAGGAATTGTCCCTCCATTTTTAACACTGTAAATTCCTTTAGTTTTATGGCATTATTCAAAGCATATCCATGTACATCATTATTGAAGAACACCCAAACTTCTTTATTTTCCGCTAACCAGCTGTTGATTTTACCTGAATAGAAATCAAGTTCAGCATTACTGTAATCGGAAGCATAAAGCTGACCGTTACCGTGAAATCTAAGATATACAAAATCCGTTGTTATCTTTTCAAAATAAGGATATCTGTTACCTGAATCAGCGATTACAAACGCCAGACCTGATTTTTCTAGCATTTCGAAAAACTCCTCATTTATCCATGATTTATGACGGATTTCAACAGCAAAGCGATATCCATGGAATTTATCAGTTAAGATTCCGAAAAATGCCTCTGTTCTTGATTTATCAAATGGAAGTCCCGGAGGGAGTTGTATCAGTACCGGTCCTATTTTTTTCTTAAGTGCATCAAAAATATCAAAATAACGGAACAAAGCTTCCCGGGTATTAAGAAGCCTTAGCTGATGAGTAATATACCGGCTTAGTTTTGGGCAGAAAATGAACTGATCGGGAGTACGTTTCAGCCAGCCTTCAACAGTGGTTTTGAGGGGTAGATGGTAGAAACTGGAATTGAGTTCTACACAATCAAATTTGGTGAAATAGTATTCAAGAAATTTTGCAGGCTTAAGATCCTCGGGATAAAACAGGCCATGCCAATGTTTGTAGCTCCAGCCGGATGTTCCGATGTGTAACCTGACTGCCATATTGGATGCAGATTCCAGTATATTGTGTACTGGTTACCGGATACACAAATACTCTATGAACAGGTAACTGGTATCCGGCAACAGTAACTTCTGTATTATTATTTTATAGTGAAAGCGTATCGGATCCTGAAGCATCAACGGAGTCGGCCAATACAAGTTCCATACCGCACTTTGGACACTCACCAGGATGATCGCTGGTTACTTCAGGATGCATTGGACATGTATAATTTCCTTTTGCAATAGGCTGTTCGGACTGATCACGAGATTCTGAACCTGTATCTCCCCTGCGATTGGTATTACTTTGACATGCCGCAGCAAAAATCATTGCGCTAACCAGAATTATTAATCTGAATTTTTTCATAATCATGTTATTAGTGTGTACTCAGCTATTTTGTTATCCAACTTAAACGCATTTTAATTCGAATTGTTCGTTAAGCAAATGTACCTTCATGAAGGTTATGTTGTAATTTTGATTTAATTATGAGTAAGTTATGGAAAAAAATATTCCTTGGTGCTGCGATTACAGCAGGATTAGCATTGATTTTTTTTGGATTTATATTAATCCGAGCTCTGAGCATTCTTGAAACCAGGAATGAGCTTCTGAATTATAAAAATGCAACCGCATCGGTCATTCTTTCTTATGACGGACAGCTTATCGGAAAAGTATTTAATGAAAACCGTACTAATGTCGAATTTGAGCAACTTCCAAAACATTTGATAGCTGCGCTTATTGCAACGGAAGATATCCGGTTTTACAAGCACAGCGGAATTGATGTAAAGAGCTTGTTCAGGGTATTCTTTAAGACTTTGCTTTTGCAGAAAGAAAGTTCGGGAGGTGGCAGCACCATTACACAGCAGCTTGCGAAAAACATGTTTGGCCGAATCAGTTCAGGTCTGTTTCCGCTTCTGGTAAATAAAACAAAGGAATTTCTCCTGGCACGAAAGCTTGAGAGAAACTTCTCAAAAGACGAAATACTAACTCTGTATCTGAATACGGTTCCTTTCGGTGAGAATGTCTTCGGAATTGAGGCGGCATCGTTACATTATTTCAACAAAAAAGTAAAGGAGTT
>DATAEX010000022.1:0-3456 GCA_036257765.1 Bacteroidales bacterium | reverse complement strand
AGGTTGATAATTAGTATAGATTCCTGGCACGATTGGACAACCGTTTGCATAAATTACGTTTGATATTCCAAGTTTCCGGCGCAAACCTTTAAGGGGAGTTACCGGAACTATAGGTTCACCATTATAATTTCCGATGAGTATATCAAAATTGTCAGCGTTCGGACCAATAACGGCGACCTTACCGGATCGTTTCAACGGAAGAACGCCGTTGTTTTTCAGTAATACCATCGATTCTTCGGCGGCTCTTTCAGCAAGCTGCTGATGATCTTTTGAACCTACAACCGACATTGGTATTCTGGAATATGGAACCATCGTATCGGGATCGAACATACCCAGTTTGAAACGAGCAATATAAAGTCTGATAAGCGATTTGTTCAGATCCTTTTCGTTAATAATTCCGTTATTTATTGCCGAATCCACATCATTAACAAGAAAACTCCTTGGTGTTTCACAATTCAGGTCAGTTCCTGTAGCAATTGACCATCCCCATGCCTGAGATGGGGTTTCTACCACATGATGTGCATTTTTTGTATAAAAATCAGAGATCGCACCACAGTCGGATACTATATATCCATCGAATCCGAATTCATTCCGGAGGATATTGGTTAAGAGAAGGTCTGACCCGCAGCAGGGCTTATCACGAAAACGGTTATAAGCACACATTACTGACTGCACCCTGGCTTCTTTTACCGATGCCCTGAATGCAGGCAGATATGTTTCATACAGATCGCGATCGTTTACGAAGATATTATCTGCATGCCTTGAATACTCTGGTCCGCTATGAACCGCATAATGTTTAGCCGTAGCGATTGTTTTAAAATATTTTGCGTCGTTTCCCTGAAGTCCTTTAATGAAATTTACAGCCATGCGTCCTGTAAGATACGGATCTTCGCCATAGGTTTCCTGGCCACGGCCCCACCTTGGATCTCTGAAAATATTGATATTAGGCGACCAGAAAGTAAGTCCGGTATATATGCTGCGCACATTATTCTTTACAAAATTGTGATGTTTGGCCCTGGCTTCATCTGAAATAGCTGTGGCAACATCGAACATAAGCTCCTCATCGAAGGTAGCTGCCAACCCGATAGCCTGTGGAAAAACTGTCGCCTTTCCGGCTCTGGCAACACCATGTAAACACTCGTTCCACCAATTATACTCCGGTATACCGAGCCTTGGAATTGCTTCACTGTAATTGAAGAACTGCGTGACTTTCTCTTCAAGCGTAAGCCTTGAAACGAGATCATATGCTCTTTCTTCGGCAGGAAGCCCCGGATCCTGAAAAGCGTACTGATATGCAGTCTGTCCATAAATAATTGAACCGGTGATTGTTATCATTAAAATCGCCAGTTTCATCTTCGTAAAGGATTTATTCATTTTCGGGAATTATTTGTTCAAGCCAAAACTAAACAATTTTATTTTTTGCATGAAAGATGTTTTTTATTATGCAAGCTGATTTGAGCAAGATTCGGGTTGTGTGTGACCGTTAATCTGCATAAGTTTGTATTGAAAAAATGAGGAATATGGAGTTTAAAGAAAAAAATAATTTTGAACGGATAGCTCTGGCAATTGAATATATAAGCAGTCACTTCAGGGAACAGCCCGATTTGGATGACGTGGCATCTAAGGTCAATCTCAGTCCTTTTCATTTTCAGAGACTGTTTACTGAATGGGCCGGAGTAAGCCCGAAAAAGTTTGTTCAATATATGACCATCAGCTATGCAAAAAGTATTCTCAGGGAGGATTCGCTGCTTAATGTGTCGTATGATACAGGTCTTTCAGGATCAGGAAGGCTGCACGATCTCTTTATAACTATCGAAGGCATGACGCCCGGAGAGTACAAAAATGGCGGCGAAAATCTTTTGATCCGTTATAGCTATGAAGAAAGCCCTTTTGGTAAAATTTTGATCGCTTCCACATCGAAAGGGATTTGTAATTTGGCCTTTGAAAATGATGAGGATAAAGCCATGCAGGAGTTGCATAATTTATTTCCCAATGCGGGATTTATTCATCAATCGGATATGCTTCACCAGGTTGCTCTGTCTTTTATAGATTCTTATAAAAGTGGCAATAGAATTGCACTTCACCTGAAAGGAACTCCTTTTCAGTTAAAGGTTTGGGAAGCGCTTCTGAAAATTCCGTCCGGAAGGCTGACAACTTATGGAGCGATAGCGCGGAACATAAACCATCCAACTGCATCCCGGGCGGTTGGTTCAGCGATAGGTGACAATCCTGTTGCCTTGCTTATACCCTGTCATCGCGTTATTCAACAATGCGGTGTTTTTGGACACTATCACTGGGGCGCTTCGAGAAAAAAAGCAATAATAGCCTGGGAAGCAGCAAAGACCAATTAAAAGTCCAATCTGTTTGGAACTACTGCTGTTTAGTTTTAATTTCGCTGTCACCTGAGCGGAGTTGAAACGCTGCATCAAGCATGGACCCGCACAGAATGGCACAATTCTATTAACGGGGTAAACCCTATCAAATGAAAATTTCCTCTGGGTATAAGGCAATTAATTGGCTTTCTGAACACCTGAATCACAGACAACAGATATATGTCTTCAGTCTGTTTATTGGCATAATAAGCGGACTGGCAGCAGTACTCCTTAAAAATGCCGTGCACTTTACGCATGAACTGGTTTCTGAACAAGGCGGTTTATTTTCGGTGAATTTCCTTTATCTCGGACTTCCCATCCTGGGAATTCTTCTAACCATTATTTATGTAAAGTACCTTGTAAGAGATGAAATGGGGCATGGTATTACCAAAATTCTCTATTCAATTTCAAAAAAAGGAGGATTTCTTCGACCCCATAACAGCTACTCCTCGATAATTGCTTCAACGCTCACTGTAGGTTTTGGAGGATCGGTCGGACTGGAGTCTCCGATCGTGGTGACCGGTTCTTCGATGGGATCGAACCTTGGACGGTTATTTGGCATGAACTATAAATCAATAACCACTCTGATCGGATGTGGTGCTGCTGGCGCCATTGCCGGCATATTCAAGGCTCCGGTCGCAGGTGTTGTTTTTGCTCTCGAAGTGCTTATGCTGGATATAGGTGTGTGGTCGCTGATCCCTTTGCTCATTTCTGCTGTTACTGGAGCATCCATATCTTACCTTTTCCTGGATCCGGGGGTTACATTGCATTATCCGGTACAGGGTTCTTTCAATATGAATAATATACCATGGTATATTGCACTGGGTATTTTTGCCGGATTTGTCTCATTATATTTTAGCAGAGTAACCATATGGCTTGAATCGTTATTTTCAAAGATCAAGGGAAGATGGTACAGATTTTTACTAGGCGGACTGTTATTGGGTTTACTGATATTCTTTCTTCCTTTGCTTTTCGGGGAGGGTTATGACATCCTGAACATATTTCTGGAAGGCGATATTAACCGCATTACACAGGGAAGTATTTTTCATGGGCATCAGGATAATCTGCCAGTATTAATAATATT
>DATAEX010000017.1:0-3422 GCA_036257765.1 Bacteroidales bacterium | reverse complement strand
GCCGGATAATGAAAAGCTTGTGGATGTGATTTCGGAATATCTTACAGGCTGTGGGTTTACCGAGATAATGAATAACTCCCTCACAAAAGACGCATATTACGATAACCTCAATACATTTACCTCTGATTCATTGGTCAGGATTATGAATCCGCTGAGCAATGAGCTCAACGTGATGAGGCAGACATTGCTGTTTGGAGGACTTGAAACCATACGGCATAACACCAATCGTCAACGTCCTAATCTTCGACTTTTTGAAGCAGGGAATTGTTATACTTATCATTCTGAGAGGGGTAAACGAAATCCCCTTGACAAATTCGAAGAACACTTTCAGTTTGCTCTGTTTTCAACCGGTAAAAAACATGAACCCAACTGGGTTTCGTCAGGTGATACAAGCGGGTTTTATGAATTGAAAGCGCATCTTGAAAATATGCTTGAAAAAATGGGTATTAACAGAATTAAACTGGACGTTAAGCCCATCGATACAGCAAAAGATATTTATTCCGGTGCTTTGCGTTATCGTATTGGTGAGTTGGCTATTGCAGAGTTGGCAGTTATCCGGAAAGGTATCACTTCATTATTCGATATAAAGAGTGATGTTTATTTTGCAGTAATCTTCTGGGAAAATCTACTTAAAGCCCGCGGAGATCATTCGATTAAGTTGGCTGAATTGCCGAGATTTCCTGAAGTACGCCGTGATCTGGCACTTATCGTTGATAAATCGCTCACCTATGACCGTATCAGAGACCTTGCCTTTCGCGTTGAAAACAGGCTGCTCAGGAGAGTCGATCTGTTCGATGTTTATGAGGGGGAACAAATAGGAGAGGGCAGAAAATCGTATGCAGTAAGTTTCATTCTTCAGGATACTGAAAGTACTTTAACCGATGATAAAATCGACCGGATTGTAAACCGTCTCATGGATTCTTATGTTAAGGAACTGGGTGCCCAAATAAGAAAATAATGGAACATATTGAGCTTTATCATGGCGACATAACAAAACTGAGCGTCGATGCCATTGTTAATGCCGCTAATTCCTCATTGCTTGGCGGTGGCGGAGTTGATGGAGCCATTCACCGGGCTGCTGGTCCCGGATTACTTGACGAATGCCGCAGGCTGAACGGATGTCCTGCAGGTGAAGCCAGGATCACGGGAGGATATAACCTCCCTGCACGGTACGTAATACATACGGTCGGCCCTGTATGGCATGGTGGCGAAAGGAATGAACCTGCTGTCCTTGGATCGTGCTACACTGAAAGCCTTAATCTGGCCCTGTCAAAAAATCTGAAATCCATTGCCTTCCCGAATATAAGCACTGGTGTTTATGGATTTCCAAAGGATAAGGCGGCTGATATTGCTGTCAAAACTGTTAAGGAATGGATCGGAAATCACAAAGACTTTAATAAAGTGATCTTTGCGGTTTTTGATGAGGAGAATTACAATATTTATCAGGATAAGCTCAAGAAAATATAATGCAGCCCAGATCGTGACATCATCTTACGAAATGAGTGATTCAAATTACTAATTTCCTGTTGGTATAAAATGAGAAATCGCCTACTGCAGGCTTATACTCCGAAATCATCAATGGCGATGAGATCAGATAATCTGCGGAAGACCTGTTACAAGCTGTCGGAAGGTTATAAAGAACTGTAATTCTTAGCAGCGCTTTTACATCCACTTCATGCGGCTGCGGCATCATAGGATCCCACAGGAAAATAAGAAGATCAACCTTACCTTCCGCGATCATAGCTCCGAGTTGTTGATCGCCACCCAGAGGGCCGGATTTAAGCTTCTTTAATCTGATCTTTTTCTTTTTGGCTATTCCTGTTTTTTCCTTAAGCAGTTTTTCAATGAGCTTACCGGTCGTTCCCGTGCAGATTAGCTGGTGATCAATTAGATTATTCCAATTCCAGCCTACCCATTCCAACAGGTCTTTTTTCCTGTTATCGTGGGCTACAAGGGCAATTCTTTTTAGTTTTTTCATGCCAGGGCTGCTAAGGCATCTTTCATGCGCTTCATGGCATCAACCAGTTTTTCGTCTGAAGTAGCAAATGAAATTCTTATGCAGTCGGGATCCCCGAAAGCCTCGCCAGGAACGGTAGCAATATGAGCATGTTCGAGAAGGTAAAGACAAAGTTCAGTTGAATTGGTGATTTTTGAACCATTGAAGGATTTACCGTAGTAGAAATCAACTTTCGGAAATACATAAAATGCACCGTCCGGATCATAAACCTTGATACCCGGTATTTCACGAACCAGCTTTACAACAAGTTCTTTTCTGCGTTTAAATGCCTTATTCATGTCAGCTACACATGACTGATCGCCGGATAAAGCTGCAGCAGCCGCTTTTTGAGCAATTGTGGTTGCCCCGGTCGTCGTCTGACCCTGCAATTTATCACATGCTTTTGCAAGCCATGCCGGACCAGCCATATAGCCGATCCTCCATCCGGTCATTGCATAAGCTTTTGAAACACCATTAATGAGCACAGTACGGTCTTTCATATCCGCAAACTGGGCGATAGTTTCATGACCTCCGATAAAATTTATATGTTCATAAATCTCATCGGAAATCACCATGATCCGGGGATGCTTTGCAAGCACATCGGCAAGTGATCGAAGTTCGCTTTTAGAATACACTGCTCCTGACGGATTTGAAGGAGAGCATAGCAGCAAGGCCTTTGTCTTCGGTGTTATGGCTGCTTCAAGCTGTTTAGCAGTAATCTTAAAGTTTGATTCAAATTTTGCTTCAATAACAACCGGTATCCCTTCACAAAGCTTCACCTGTTCGAGGTAACTAACCCAGTAGGGTGCGGGAATAATTACTTCATCACCTTTATCTACAATTGACATCATGGCATTGGCAAGCGAATGCTTGGCACCGCATGAGACAATTATTTGTTGCGGTGTATAATCGAGGTTATTTTCACGCTTGAATTTTTCTGTAACAGATTTCAGAAGATCAGGAAATCCTGGAACAGGCGGATAAAATGAAAAATTATCGTCAATGGCTTTCTTGGCAGCATCTTTTATATGATCGGGAGTATAAAAATCAGGTTCTCCCACGCTAAGGTTAATCACGTTAATTCCTTTTGCCTGAAGGTCACGGCTCTTCTGATTCATTGCAATCGTAGCCGACGGTGACAGGCTGTTTACCCGGTTTGAGATGCTTTCCATATAGTAAATTATGAATTATGAATTATGAATTGTGTGTCAAGAGTCATGAATGGATAAGAGGATTAGCGTTTCTATGTCCAAAAATAAACTATTCAGACAAAATTCATTAATATTACCTTAGGATATTTTATAATAAGTTATGAATATGGAAGATTTCCTTGAAATACTCAAGTATTTGTTGCCATCACTGGTAGTATTTGCAACTACTGTTTTTATGGTGCAAAAATATTTCAGGAACGAGGAAAAAGCAAGAA
>DATAEX010000014.1:0-3715 GCA_036257765.1 Bacteroidales bacterium | reverse complement strand
ACCCTTGAAGGGTGGCCCTGCTTTGGCAAAAGGGTGGTCACCTTCAGTCACTTAAAAGAAGAAAAATGAAAAATCTGATTGCTATTGTTTTAATATTAATTGCCGGAAATAAGGGCCTTTCACAGGACAGCCTTGCATATTATATGGATATTGCAGCAAAGGAAAATCCTCTGATTTTGCAGAAATATTATGAATATGAAGCTTCACTTCAGAAAGTACCCCAGGCTGCTGCAATACCTGATCCCGAATTGAATGCCGGGATATTTCTTACGCCTATGGAACTTGTAATGGGCAATCAGGTTGCAGAACTTCAGCTTATGCAGATGTTTCCCTGGTTTGGTACTCTTAGAGCAGCCAAAGATGAAATGAGCCTTATGGCTAATGCTGCATATGAATCTTTCAGGGATACTAAACTTCAGGTTTTATATGACCTGCAAACCACATGGTATGAGCTTATAAGGATTGAGCAGGAAAAACTCATTGCCAGAAAAAACCTGGAAATTCTTTATAGTATTGAAAGGTTAGCCCGGGTAAGGTTTATATCAGGTTCTTCAAATGGTCCGTCACCTTTACCCGGAGATCGCAGAACTCCCCCTGATGAATCTTCAGGTCAATCAGGGATGCCTGGAATGCAAGGCGACTCTCCGGATAATACTGGCAATAGAAAATCTACACCATCTTCCGGAATGCAGGAAAGCTCTATGGGAAATTCCGGCAGCTCAACTGGGCTTGCTGACATATATAATATTCAAATTGAAATTTCTGATATTAAAAATAATGTCGCTCTCTTGGAAAACCGCCAAAAATCGGTTACAGCCCGATTTAACGCGTTTTTCAACCGGCCTGCATTAGAATCCGTTTTTATGCCTGATACTCTGGTTGTTGACACTTTGCTGAAACCTGATATCCCTATACCGGATAGTTTAATCAGGAATAACCCCATGCTGGCCATGCAGAATTATGAGACGCAATCCATACAAGCAAGGAAAAAAATGGTGACCCGAATGGGATTTCCTATGGTCGGGATTGGATTAAACTATTCCATAATTAACAGGAATGAAATGTCAGTTTCAGAGAATGGTAGGGATATGATAATGCCGATGCTGAGTCTGACATTGCCAATTTACAGGAAAAAATACAAAGCCATGAAAGCTGAGGCCGATTTGCTTTCAAAAGCATCGGAAAACCAGGGTCAGATGATTTATAATGATTTGAGCAGTCAATATTTCCAAGCTATCCAACAATATGAGGATGCGCTTCGACGTATCAGGCTTTATTCTGATCAGACCAGCCTCACCAGAAAATCTCTCAATATTATGATCAAGGATTTCACCACCGCGGGTTCAGGATTAACAGAAATCCTTCGATTGCAACAACAATTACTCAATTATGATTACAGGCATATTGAGGCAATTACAGATTTCCATATTGCAATTGCCTTATTAAAAAGAATTTCAGGTAATTAATAACTTTTTGCAAAATGAAAAATAAAAACTTCAAGATAAAATACATTGCCTATACTTTAATTTTCGTTGCCGGTATTTTACTGGGTTGGGTACTATTCCGGGATTCGGATAATAATCATGAGCAACTGCAAAATAATGCTTCCGTATCTGAAGAACAGATCTGGACTTGCTCAATGCATCCTCAAATTCGGATGCATGAACCGGGTAGATGCCCGATCTGCGGAATGAACCTGATTCCTATAAATCAGAATATAACTCATTACGACAGTAACGCTGTTCATTTTACCAAAGAAGCAGCATTGCTTGCAAATATTGCAACAACTAATGTCACCCGTACAAAACCGGTTATGGAAGTAAGATTATATGGCAAAGTACAGGCCGATGAAAGATTGGTTCAGAGCCAGACTGCACATATACCTGGACGTATAGAGGACCTGCTGGTCAGCTATACCGGCGAAAGTGTGAGAAAAGGTCAGGCATTGGCTATTCTTTATTCTCCGGAACTTATCACGGCACAGCAGGAATTGCTGGAGGCCGCTGTATTTAAAGACTCACAGCCGGAAATTTATGAAGCTGCTAAAGAAAAACTTCGTCATTGGAAGATCACGGAAGAACAGATCAATTCATTGGAGCACTCCGGACATGTACAGCATGAATTCGAAGTTCTTTCCAATACCAATGGCATAGTTATTCAAAAACTTGTTAATGATGGAGATCATGTAGCCGAAGGTTCAACCTTATTTGAGTTGGCTGACCTTTCAAAATTATGGATAATGTTTGATGCATATGAAAGCGATTTGCTATTTCTCAAAACCGGAGATCGCATTGAATTTGAAGTTCAGGCTCTTCCAGGAATCAGATTCACCGAAAATATTAAGTTTATTGATCCGGTTATTGATCCGCTAACACGCGTTGCCAAAGTTCGTGTTGAAACCGACAACACGGATGGCCGCCTTAAGCCGGAAATGTTTGTAACAGGCATGGTTAAAACCAACCTTATTAAATATGCAAATAGCCTGGTAGTTCCAAAATCGGCCGTATTGTGGACAGGCAAAAGATCTATTGTATATGTGAAGTTACCTGATGTTGATGAGCCGGTGTTTAGACTCCGCGAAGTTGAACTGGGACCAATGCTTGGTAATAGTTATGTGATTACCCATGGTTTATCCGAAGAGGACGAGGTTGTCACACAGGGTGCATTCAGTGTGGATGCGGCTGCTCAGTTAGAGGGAAAGTCAAGTATGATGAACAGGTTAAAATAAAAATCCGCATGTAAACAGAACATTTAACGATTTGTTTGTTATATAGTGGATAACAAATCGTTACAGGCAATGATGCGAAAGTGGTTAGGGTTACTTAAGAAAACCGTTAAGAAATGGTGGGATCTTGATCCATTCCGGGAAGGCGCAGTAATTGCATATTATGCCATATTTGCCCTGCCCGGTCTTTTGGTAGTTATTATTTCGGTAGCAGGCTATTTTTTTGGCGATGAAGCGGTCAGTGGACAGCTATATAATCAGATTTCCGACGCCATGAGCGAGGATACAGCGAAACAGGTCCAGGAAATGATCCGCAAGGCAGCGGAAACAAAAGGCTCCGTATTGGCAACTATATTGGGGATCGGGTCGATATTGCTTGGCGCTACAGGCGTTTTTGGCCAGATGCAAAAATCGTTGAACATTATTTGGGAAGTCGAAGCGAATCCTGAGAAATCAGGAATCTGGAAGACAATCCGGGTCAGACTTTTCTCATTTGGACTCATCCTTTCAATTGCATTCCTTCTGCTCATTTCACTGGTTGTATCATCGGTTTTGTCCGCATTCAGCTCCTGGATTCAGCAATACTGGTCGGAGTCACTGATGTTTTTATTCAGGCTGTTACATTTTGTTTTCTCAGTGGCTATAATTACCGTACTGTTTGCACTTATGTTCAAGTTTTTGCCGGATGCCAAAGTGAGATGGCGCTCTATCTGGATAGGCGCACTTGTAACCTCATTACTGTTTGTAATTGGAAAATGGGCTTTAGGATTGTATTTCGGGAAGTCAAATCCCGGATCGGGTTATGGGGCCGCCGGATCAATAGTGCTTATCCTCCTCTGGACTTCCTACGCTTCCATGATAGTGTTTTTCGGAAACATGTTTACGCGGGTATATTCTGATTCATTATATGGTGAAGCACCACCAACCGATACGGCAGTTAAACATAAAGGCCGGGAAAAATAACGGCCAGAATATTAAACAGTGCAACCA
>DATAEX010000225.1:0-3417 GCA_036257765.1 Bacteroidales bacterium | reverse complement strand
TTATGAAAACCCCGCTGCTCAATTCGGCAGCCATCGGACTCATCCTGGTCATTGCCGATCCTCCTGCTATCCCGGCAAGCAACAGGAATCCAAGAAATACAAATCCGATAATCGAAATGAAATTTGTCCATGCCCTCGTCTCCATTAAATGACTGATACCGTTAGGATCGAGATTCAGATTTTGACTTGCTGATTCAGGATTAATTGAATTTTCTTCCATGATTTTGTTATTTAGGTGTGTTAGATACTTTTGGTATAAGTGATAAGGTTTTAACTACTTTTTGGTTTTCAGGCTTTCGATCAACTTGAATAGATCCGAAGTTATTATAGGTTTCGGGATATAACCGTCACATCCTGCCTGTAATGCCTTGTGTTTGTCCTCCTGCATCGCATACGCCGTCTGAGCAATAATCGGCAAATCGGGGCGAAGTTTTTTTATCCTCCGGGTTGCCTCATAACCATTCATTAAAGGTAACTTAATATCCATCAGTACCATGTTGATCTCTTCATTTTTGCTGCAGATCTCAACTGCTTCAACTCCATTAAGAGCCCTTACCGTCTGAATATTGTTTTTTGAAAGAACCGTCTCAAGAAACAAATAGTTTACTTCATCATCTTCTACAACAAGAATAACCATATTGCCAGTTTTTTTTCTTATTTTCTTTTCTTTCCTCGTTTCAGGTATTTCTTTATTGTATTTAGTTTTGTTTGGTACAGTAAAATAAAAAACTGATCCATTTCCCGGTTTCGATTCAAGCCATATCCTTCCGCCCAATAATTCAGCAAATTTCTGTGAGATGGTCAATCCAAGGCCTGTACCCCCGTATATATTCGTTATATCAAGATCGGCCTGCCTGAAGGGTTCAAAAATCTTTTCATGAAGTTCCTGTGGTATTCCGATTCCGGTATCAGCCACAAAAAATACAACTTCATTCCCTTCCATTTTGTAACCGAATTTTACCTCTCCCTTTGTGGTAAACTTAATCGCATTATTGATCAGATTCGTGAGTATCTGCCTTAAACGCATCCTGTCAGTTATGATAACACTTTCTTCATTTTTCCGGGGTTTTGAAACTGTGAGCTTTAGTTTTTTATTTGCTGCCTGTGGCTCAAAAAATGCAAATAAAATATTGATAAGCTCATTAATAACTACTTTTTCGAAAATAAGCGACACCTTGCCGGTTTCGATCCTTGAAATATCCAAAATATCATTAACGATATTTAAAAGCTGATGACTGCTGTCTATAATTATTTCTGAGAAATGCTGTCTTTTTTCTTCAGGAAGGTTAGGATCATTGAGTAATTCGGAAAAACCAATTATTCCGTTCATCGGTGTACGGATCTCATGGCTCATATTCGCGAGGAATGACGATTTCAGACTGTAGCTTTCCTCAGCTGCCTTCTTGGCTTCAATGAGTTCCTCGTTGATTTTTTTAATTCGTTCAATACTTTTTGTCAATTCCTCGTTTTGTGCTGCATATTCCTCATTAAGCGCCAAATTCTCATCCATCTGGGCTTTCAGGTCCATTTCGGCATTCTTTTGTCGTGTTATATCAACAATCGTTCCCGTCATTCGAACCGGATTTCCCCGATGGTCACGTTGAACAACCATTCCTCTTGACATAATCCAGATCCACTTTCCATTTTTATGCTTTAGCCGGGTTTCAGCTTCAACATTCTCAATTTCTCCTTTAAAATGAGATTCAATAAGTTCTTCTAACCGGATAAGGTCTTCCGGATGTACCCGATTTCGCCATATGGCAGGACTTATCGGTTCCAGTTCAACAAGGCTGAAACCTATTATTTCAGCCCATCGTTCATTCAATATTACTTTATCCTCCTGTATAAACCAATCCCAAACACCCGCTTTTGTAACGCTTACAGCAAGATTGTATCTTTCTTCGCTTTGGCGTACTTTTTCATCCTGAAGATATCGCTCTGTCATGTCACTGAAAACAAGTACAACACCGCATAATTCCTTTTTCTCATTATAAATTGGGGCAGCACTATCGGTTATGTAAAATTCCCTGTTGTCCTTTCTGCTTAAAATACTTTGGCCTATTTTGTTCATTTTCCCAGTTTCAAGTACTCTTTTAACCGGATTAGAAATTTTTTTACGACTTAAAGGATCAAGTATTATTAAAACATCATCGATCTTCTTTCCCAACGATTTTTCGGGATCGGTTCCTGTGAAAACTCCGGCTGCAGGGTTCATACGTATTATGCGGCCGTTCATATCAGTTGCAATAACAGCATCACCTATAGAATTTAAAGTTATTCTAAGGTTTTCTTTATGAATTGTTAGAGTTTCATTCAGCTCATGCTGTGCAAAGGAATAAATAAAGAATGCCCACATAATAGGAACCGATGAACCGATAATATTTTCAACAGATTCCAGCTGGTGGCTTATATTCATCCATTCGAGAAGCATGAAAAAGACATAGGCAAGTGTTATAAAAACGATAATTCCGGCAAGAATCCTGATATCCCGCTTAAGCACAATACGATTCCTGAAAAACAAAACAATTAACGTTAAAAAGAGGATGAGGCAGGCTATAAAATCCAGCAAAGCTATCACACTCATAGGCTATCCTCCTTACTTTTACTTCCTGTTGATTTCCATGCCCAGATAAAAATAAGCATGGCACTTAACAGGTAACTTATATGCTCCAGAAAATTAAGAAAATTTGTAAGGATGAATTCTTCGAGTACTGTAAACAGCCAGCCGCATATGAGGACAGAATAGCTATAGAATAATATTTTCCAGAATCTGATTTTTCGAATAAAATCCATATTCATTATAAAGAGAAATAAGACGCCAATACCCAGCACAAGCATGACAACTTCGTTTTCCCTTAACATGGCAGTAACATTTTTATCTGCAGGATTCATAACAGATTAAAGTTAAAAATCTTTTGCATATTTTGTTCTTCGTATATTCTAAATTTGCAATCAGTTGGAGGAGTTAACACATTAAATGACATCTATTCCGTTTCTCAAAGAAATTGCAGGGATCATCCTGAAGCAGGGCTATGATCTGCCTTCGTTATGTATGGTGTTTCCAAACAAACGAGCCAGGCTTTACCTGAGCCGTTACATTGGAGAGTTAACTTCAAAACCTGTCTGGGCTCCGGGATATTTTACAATAAGTGAGCTGATGGAAAAAATATCGGGATACCAGGTAGTGGACCGGCTATATCTTCTGTTTGAACTTTACAATGCTTATATCAAAGCCACCGGATCATCAGAGTCATTCGATACGTTTTATCCATATGGCGAAACTCTTCTGAATGATTTTGATGAAATTGATAAGTACCTTGTGAATGCGGATGATATTTTCAGGAACCTGTCGGATTTAAAAGACCTTGAAGGCAGATTTAATTATTTATCCAAAGAACAGCTCGAATACATACAAAA
>DATAEX010000540.1:0-5618 GCA_036257765.1 Bacteroidales bacterium | reverse complement strand
TATTGCTGCCCGGGATTAGTATCGTAATTATCAGGTTCCTCAACTTCGGGTTCATCGGGATATATTCCAACCACATCAAATGCTTCACCTGCCTTTACAGCCTCAGTTGAAGAAGCACCATAAAGATCCTTTGCCGCCTGCACTACCGCAATCCGGAAATCAATGAACTGAGATGTTTTAGTCAGATATTCGGTAAGGGCACGATAGAATACCCTTTCTGCTTTGTCCTTTGTGACGGCAGTTGCAAACAGGTAATAAGCCCTGTTGCCAATTCCGCTGTTGATATGAACCCCTCCGTTATCCTGGCTTCCGAGGTACATTTCTGAAACATGTGCCGGCTGCCAGTAAATATTACTTTGAGTGCCGCCGTTATGAGGATCACTCATATCCCGCAATGCTCCCGTGGGGTAATATGTAGTTTTAACAACATCTTCACCTATTAACCAGTCATCACGATCAACCATCGATCCGAAAATATCGGCATATGTTTCATTTATTGCGCCGGACTGCCCCTGGTACTCAAGATTTGCAGAATTAGAAACTACTCCATGTCCCAATTCATGAGCGGAAACATCAATTGCTCCGGAAAGAGATTTGAAATGAGAACCGCCATTTCCGTAGAAAACTGCCTGTCCGTTCCAGAATGCATTTTCCATCGAGCTACCATCATTTTCAGTTACATTAATAAAGGAAATGATATTCCCGCCCTGAGCGTTAATGGAGTTCCTGTTGAATTTGGTCCTGAAGTATTCATAAGCCAGAAATGCATTATAATGTGCAGACACCGCTGACGACATACCTGACCATGCATTGTTTGTACTTGTTATCATGCTGTAATCCAGGTTCGACGTCGATGTATTATTTGCGTTGAGAGTCATGATCATTCCTTCTTCCGTGGCTGAATTGAACATTGGCATGGAAATATTGAGGAGATAATAAGTGCCTGCTTCAAGATATACATCAAATGTCCTTGAAATATTATTCAGATCAGGTGCGGAGCCTGTAGTAGGTCCATCCGACTTGGTATTATTGAATTTTCTGATTATGCTTCCATCCGACGCATCAATGGTGTATTGCCATTCTTCAATGAAATTAGGCCTTACCGAAATCATCCATGCCAATGAATAATTACCGCCCGATTTATCGAATAGTATTAAAGAACACTCAGCGGCATCATACTTTAGAAATTTCTTTTCTTTTGAAGTAAGTTCCCTGTAAACAGTAATTTTTGACAAATCTTTTTTAACCAGTTCAAGTGCCTGTGTATATTGCACTTTGGGATTGATATCTAATTCAACAGAACTTTTAAAAAAAGATCCTGTGAATCGTTCCTTTTGAGAATCGAAATGAAATACCGATTCAGATCCGTATACTTCAATTCCTTTGTATTGCTGAATTGTCCAGATATGACTAATACCGAGATCATCTGTATGAATATTTTTAATTTTAAAAGACTCCCTCGGATTATTAATTCCTGTCAGCGCTTTATTTTCCTCAAGAAACCTGAAAAGCCTGTCCTCATTTGTTACAGCGGAAGCAGAATTCAGAGGGGTAACTTTCTGCTCAATGTATATCGGAGTATTCCCTTTTCGAACAACAATTGGCTCATTATCAGGCAATGTAAAGGAAATTGACTTTAAGGAACGCGGTATGCCGGATGAAGCCGATTTCAATGCATTTCTTCCATCTATAGTTTCATAATTCAAATTATGATTAACGGTGCCTGCAGGCTTTTTAACCGGCTGTTTGAAATTGGTCACCTGCCCGTTTACATTCAATGTGAATAATACTGCAAAAACTACAGGTAAAATTGTTCTCATGCTACTATTGATTTAAAGTGGAAAGGAGCGCTTTATATAAATTCCAGACTTTTGGATTCTGCGTCTGATCGGTCCATTTGATTTCATGTTCCGATGTCGTCGAAGTCATGCGGATATAATAGGTCATGTTGCCCGGTTCATTAAGCTGAAGTGCCGGTAACCCTGCTTCTTTCAAAAGATTTCTGATCTGACCCGACTGTGTTTTTGAAATTTTTACTGCATATGTGTATTTATCATTTTCTATTTTGAATACATGCTCATTGTTAATGAGCACATAATCAACAGGAATATTGGTAAAGCCGCCAAATTTTCCGAAATAAAGTCTTTCTGCAGAGGAGTCGTTCAATAATTTTTCAGGGCTCATGCACGACAGGACTGTCATTAAGAGACCTAAAGCAAGGGAATATTTTGAGGTCATGAAAAGGAATGAGTTAAAAAGATTATATCATAAATATAATGTTTTTACTGTTTCATGATCCTCTTATGATTATCAGTAACGTGCGAAGTCGTATTCATCAATACCCACGTCGAAACGACCGTGTGCCATGCTGATCGGTTTGCCATTAACCAGGGCCTGAAATCCGAAATATCCGGAAAGTATAACATTTATCGGTTGTTTGTCGACAAGCAAATGCTGAGCTTTCCTGAACTGCAGCTGACCGTTAAATATACCCATATCGAGGGTGTCAGGCCCGACTACTGCGGTTACATTGAGGTTGGGATCAGTGAGATCAAAGGTTTTATTGTTGAGATCAATAAGATCTTCATAGGTTTCCGGGTGGAAATCCGGAAGATCGAACGAAAGAGACATAGTGGGCCCATAATAGGAGAAACCGTTATAAACAACATATGGAGACGGTTCTAACAGGCTCCCGGTAAGGATAAATTTCGCCAGATTATCTGTGTGTATTACTTTGGCCGGTATCTCAGCATCATTGAAAATGAAAAGTTTCCGTTCATAGAAAGCACCGAAAGTATTGTAACCCCATTCGGTATAAGCGGGAAGAGCATTGTATTCATCATCAGGTACATAGATCGATTTTTCAAGGTCATATTCGGATTTATCACATGCGGTAATCACAACGAATAATGCAAATATTATTACAATCTGTTTCATAGCTGTAAATTTAGAAAGGGAATCTGATGTTGAACTGGATACCTGCTCCGTAAAGCGGCGATACAAAAGAATTGCCAGAACTCTTCATGATCCCCGATGGAATGCATGCTTCAATATTAATGCCCGGTTTGCCTGAATCACCTATTTTAAGACCTATTGCCAGACCTGCAGTGGCATAGAATTTCCAGGGATCTTCAACAATTTCCCTTATATCTTTTTCATATTGATTCATGATTTGATCCTGAAAAACTACATCTGCATTATCTCCCACAAGGAAATTAAAATCGAGACCTACTTTATAATATAACTGAATTGTCCTTTCCTCGTAGGGATAAATACGAAATTCAAGAGGAATACCTAAATAATGCGCTTTCTGAGTAATGCTTTTAACCCTCAGATATTCGGTTGTGGTCCCTTCCTGGCTATACAGAAAGTAGAAATAATCCGTTTTTGATGACCAATATGTATCCTTACCAATGGATGCATCAGTACGTGTGTATCGGATTCCGCTTACCACGGCCAGTTTATTATTGAAAAATCGATTTTCATATTTAAGTCCGTAATAGTTCTTGTAAAAAAGAGCCATTACATAGCTTGCTGAAGGATAGTAATAGTTGTATTGTATAATATCTGCACGAATATATTCTTTGTTATCAGGTGGTTCGCATAACAGAAAATCCATCCCCGCCTCGAAAGAAAAATTCCTCAATGGCTTGTCCTGACTCATGGAAGGGGCAATTACCATAAATAGCAGGAAACACAAGAATGTAAATGTTTTCACGATAATGGTTATTGGGTTGTCGTTTAAATGACGCCAATTTTTACGTTTTGGTTGCGTATTAAGTAAGCGACAAATTTGACTGTTTGGTTTTAACTAATTCACAAGCTTTATACAGAATAATTATCTCAAATAATTCAGCAGGTATGAGAATAATGAATCCAGCAAAACCAAAAATTATTGTAAGAAAAAAGCAAGCGGCAATAATTTCAAAAACGCCGGCCCACGTGGCAACACGCCCAACGGGCTTTGCCAGTTTATTAAGTGAAATTCCGTAAATTATTCCTATTCCGCCAAATGTGAGAGCTTCGGCGCCAAGCATAAAGTCGCGTTCCACAGGCCAGTAAAATGCAGAAGCAATATCATAGAGAACAACGAAGGTATTTCCGCATATCAATAAAAGTGAGATGATCTTAAGCAGGTAATTATGGAAAAGGTTTCCAAGCAAGATGAATCCCCTCTGGAAGAAAAAATAGGATACCAGTACAATTATTTTTACGGGAATATAGAAGTAATTACCGAACAGGATCCTGTCTTCCTGGTACCTGAAGTACTCGGCAGCGCTTTCAAGGAATCCTGCCATAAAAAATAGGAGACCCCAGATCCAGGCCATGTTGAGATGCTTAACCAGGAAATCCGAACTCAGGCTGGTATCAATGTCCAGGAGAAAGAACCTTTTGATACCGGTCACCATTTTGTCGAGTAAAGGAGCGTTCTCTTCAGGTATCATGTTAAGATCGTAATCGAGTGCGGCCAAAATTGTCTTAATGGTGTAGCTTCTTGGCATA
The DNA here is from genome assembly GCA_036257765.1 of Bacteroidales bacterium. Classification (GTDB taxonomy): domain Bacteria; phylum Bacteroidota; class Bacteroidia; order Bacteroidales; family UBA10428; genus UBA5072. The sequence continues at coordinate 1,115 of DATAEX010000540.1, read as the reverse complement.
ACTTCACCATTTTCGATGCGCTGAATGGTCCTTACACTGATATTACATTTTTCCACCAGTTCTTCCTGCGTCAGACCTTTGCCTTTTCGGAGCTCGGAAATTCTTTTACCCAATTCAGGTTGTTTCATAGTGTTGAATTTTAAATCCGGCACAATTTTACGTCCGGATTCTCCTTTATCCAAATATTTTCCCTGAAGTTTCCCCGTCATTTACACGACATATTAGTAAGGCTGGAGGCTACAAGCTCATTACTCAAACTCAAACTCAAACTCAAACTCCAACCCCTGAAACCCCTGAAACCCCTGAAACTATACTAACCCTATCCCAATCAATTTTCCCAATCCGAAGGTTATGGCTGCGGCCGTGATACCAAATAAAACCTGACGCAGACCGGAATACCATACATTTTTGTTGGTGAAAAGGGTGATAGCTGAACCTATTAAAAACAATCCCACCGCACTAAATAATGTGCTTAACCAGACAGCCTTCATTCCGCCTGTAAACATAAAAGGTATCACGGGAATGATGGCCCCGGCCGTAAAAAGCAGAAATGAGGTTACTGCCGCTTCCATCGCAGATCCTTTCAATTCTTCCGTATTGATTCCCAGTTCCTCCCTGATCAGTACTTCGTGAGCATGATCTTTATCTGCGATTATCTTATGGGCCATTTGTTGTGCCTGGTCCTCAGGAATTCCCTTGGTTAAATAAATAATGGCCAACTCTTTTTCTTCACCTTCAGGATTAGTTTCCAGTTCTTCCATTTCAAGCTCCATCTGGTTTTCATATAATTCCTGGGAACTTCTTACCGATATCCATTCTCCGAGGGCCATGGAAAGTGCTCCCGCCAGCATACCTGCAAGTCCGGCCAGAAGAACTTCTTTTTGTCCGTTCGTCGCACCGGCAATTCCCATTACCAGACTGAAATTTGAAACCAGTCCGTCATTTCCTCCCAGCACAGCTGCTCTCAGCGCATTGCCTCCAACTGACCTGTGTCTTTTTTCAAAGCGTGCCAGATCGTAACCGGAAACGCGGGCCTTTGAATTAAGTATGTTCTTAAGTATTGTAACATGCGCTGTGTCGGAAAGACTTTCATTCTGTTTCAGATTCTTCCTTGA
>DATAEX010000505.1:0-3226 GCA_036257765.1 Bacteroidales bacterium | reverse complement strand
TGGTTTGCCCGTTGTTCCTGATGAAAATTGTACAATGTGGTCGTTATCACTCAACCAGTTGATGATAAACCTGTAAATTTCCTTTTCCCAGGGACTAATAACTGACACTATCTGATGCGAGCTGTAAGCCAGTAATTCCCTTTTATCGTACCATTGGCCGTTTATTGTAAGGCCCAGCTTCCAACTATCCATTATTATTCAATTTCTAATGGCGAAAGGTCCCATTTTCTCTCCGGATCGTAATACAGACGTTCCCCATGAAGGTAAAGGGGCGACCGGATGTTGTTATTATAAAGCGATCCGGTACTCAAACCGTGATAGATATGGTTTTCAAGGGTGTAGGTCCATTGGGCTATGGCATTTAAGCCAATGTTGGTCTCAAGTGATGAAGTGATCCACCATCCGATATACTTTTCTTTGGCCAGGGTTATCCAGTCCTTGCTCGCTGCTATTCCTCCAAGCAAGCCGGGCTTGATTACAATATACTTCGGTTTTATGGTCTCAAGCAGTTTCCTTCTCACAGCCATATTATGCTTACCGATCAACTCTTCGTCAATAGCAACCGGTACAGGAGAAGAGCTGCATAGTTTTGCCATTTCCTCGGGATGGCCTGCAGCAATAGGTTGTTCAACACTATGTAAGTGATATTCTGAAAGGATTTTAAGCACTTCTAGTGCTTCCGAACGAGTAAAGGCTCCGTTGGCATCAACGCGTATTTCGAGCTCTTCCGCGCTGCAGTGCTCCCGTATAAATTTCAACACTTCAATTTCTTCCCTGAGATCAAGTGCCCCGATTTTCAGTTTCAGACATGTAAAGCCATCATTAAGCCTTTGCCGTATTTGCCTGATCATGTCGTTTTTATCAGCCATCCAGATGAGGCCATTGATCCATATGGAATCCTTTCCTTCAGTGAAACCTGACGGATAAAGGACTTTAGAACCGTTTGCCCGCAAGTCTTTCCAGGCTGTTTCAATTGCAAAATTTATTGAAGGCCATTCCGTCAGGGAATTATCGGTATAATAATCACCCTGGTTGATGCGTTCGATCGTTTGTGCAAGTTTGGTTTTGAAACCTTTAACATCGTCATGGCTAAGTCCCGGGAACAGCGAACATTCACCGACACCGGCAATTGAGGGATCATCGGAATGATAGAGGACTATGAATTGTACCTTTTTTGATGTATGAGTTCCACGGGATGTAGTTGCCGGCCGCTGGAATTTAAATTCAATTAGTTCGGATCGTGCTTTGATCATTTCAGAATAAGTCCAATTCCAAAGGTTAACGAAAATACAAAAGTACTAAAAGCCAGCTTTTTCAATTCCGGATTGAGTTCAACGGGATTGGTATTTTTCATCACAACAATCACATTGATAGCAAAAAGCGGGCAAGTAAGAATAAATAATAACTGGAAAGCGGAATCAAATTTAACTATGGTATAAATCACCGAAAATGCCATGGAAAGTGTAATCAGAGCCAGATGATAATATTTTGCCGCCTTACTGCCGATAAAAACGACAAGGGTTCTCTTGCCTGAGCGGGTATCATTTTCTATATCGCGCATATTGTTCAGATTCAGAACTCCCGAACTGAGCAGTCCTATTGCAGAAGCCGGCAGCAAAATCCAGGGATCAAAGCTTTCTGTGTGGAGGAAGTAAGTACCTGCTACCCCAACAATTCCGAAATAAATAAATACAAAAACATCACCGAGGCCGATATATCCATAAGGATTCTTCCCGATAGTATATTTAACGGCTGCATAAATAGCAGACAGTCCAAGAATAAAGAAAAACAGGATGGTTTTCCATCCGATGGAATTTAACCCTGTAAAGATGAGTAATGATCCGGATGCCAGCGAAAAAGCAATAAATATTCCGATCATGATCCGCATTTCTCTTTTGGTCACCAATCCGCTTGTAGTAACCCTTTGAGGACCTATCCGTTGTTCGCTGTCAGTGCCCTTTAGAGCATCGCCGTAATCATTGGCAAGATTTGAGAGTATTTGGAGGAAGAGGGTTGTTAATGTAGCAAGAATCAAAATAGGTAATTTAAATGTACCCTGAGCATAAGCAAGAAAGCTTCCCAGAATTGCGCTTGATAATGCCAGAGGCAGGGTACGCAACCGGAATGCCTTTATCCACACATTGAGTTTGGTCATTTTTTAGTACTTTCAGGTATATTTATGGTAACCTGGGATATTTGGAAAAATCGGGTTTTCGCTTTTCCAGGAAAGCTTTCTTTCCTTCCTGGGCTTCATCGGTCATGTAATAAAGCATGGTCGCATTACCCGCGAGTTCCTGGATTCCAGCCTGGCCGTCCAGTTCTGCATTCAGCCCGGCTTTTATCATCCGGAGAGCAATCGGACTATGCTGCATAATTTTTTTACACCAGGCAACTGTCTCATCTTCTAAAACATCCAAAGGCACAACCTTGTTCACCAGACCCATATCTAAAGCCTGTTGTGCAGAATATTGCTCGCACAGGAACCATATCTCCCTTGCTTTTTTCTGCCCGACAATCCTTGCAAGATAGGATGATCCGAATCCGGCATCAAAGCTTCCGACTCTTGGTCCTGTTTGTCCGAAAATGGCATTTTCAGATGCAATGCTAAGATCACAGACCACATGAAGCACATGTCCGCCGCCAATGGCATAACCATTTACCATCGCAATAACAGGCTTGGGCAATGATCGTATTAATTTTTGCATGTCCAGAATATTCAGCCTGGGAACTCCGTCTTTCCCGACATATCCTGCAAAACTTTTTACATTCTGGTCTCCGCCGCTGCAAAAGGCCTTATTACCGGCACCTGTAATGATTACGACTGCTATATCGGGGTTTTCGCGGCAATGGGTCATTGCATCGCACATTTCCCTGGTTGTATCAGGAGTAAATGCATTTCGGTATCTGGGACGGTTTATTGTAATTCTTGCTATGCCTTCAAAAAAATCGAACAGAATTTCACTGTATTCTTTGAGTGTCGTCCAATTTCGCGTAAGATTCATCAGCTTTCAGTTTAATTAAGAATGTCCTGCTATCAGGTTTCTAAAGGAAATTGCACTGGATTTTGCATCGGTTCTGATCTCCAGAATAGCAGGGGTTTTTTGTCTTCCTGTTAAAACCTGCCACTGTTCTGCCAACGTTTTATCGTCGGCGGCGAAAAGATACCTTAATCCGTAAGCATCAGCTAATTTAGCAATATTTACCGGATGATGGGCTTCAATGAACT
>DATAEX010000492.1:0-5873 GCA_036257765.1 Bacteroidales bacterium | reverse complement strand
AGGTTTTCCTCACGCGATACCACACCCAGCTTCCTGTCGGTTGATGAAAACTGGTAGAATGCCGGTTTCGATCGGACTGGTTTTCCAAAACGGAATGTAAATAACCTGGATTCCTCACCGGTAAATACAGTCAGCCTGTCTCCTTCAAGAAATATGTATTCCGGTCTGTTATCACCAGTCAAATCTTTATAATCGAAATAATGCCTGTTCGTATATGTTACCGGCAATTCAACAGTTCTCACATCGCCGTTAAAGCCTATAAAATATACTTTTCCCGCGGTATCGGTTGTTACTACCGAGGGACCATTGGTCCCCGATGAGGTATTGATCACATAATTGTTATATTCCGACCTTTGGAAATATGTTTCCACATTCAGTCTTGTTGTACCACGCCGGTCAAGTATATATGTTTTATAAGCATCACCGAAAACAATAAAATCCCTGTCACCAATCCTGAAATGGTTAAGCGGTTGTGTTACTTCACTCTCTGATTGTCCGAACTCCCATCCATCAAGAAGATTGCCTTCGCGATTATATGCATAAACATGCCTGTCCGAACATGCAATAAATATGCGGTAATCGCGGTTGTTGTCGTAATCAAACACCGCAACCCCATTTGTAGCATTTGATCGAAGCGTCAGGGGATATTTATCAACGAAATTCCCGTTCCGGTCGATCAGATATATCCGGCTCCTTGTGCTGAACAGAAGTTGTAACTTGCCGTTTCGAAAGTAATCAATCTGATAAATTTCACTTAGTATAGCTTCAGGGAGCTGTATTTTCCACAATATGCGACCAACCTGGTTGATCAGGTAGATATTATTCTTAAGATCCTGCACGAAAACTTCATTTTCACCTGTCTGGTGATTCAAAGTAAAAACCGGTTTGAAATCTGCCATAGTATCAAGCCTGCTTTCCCATACGGTTTGAGCTGATGAGCTGAATGAAGCCGCATGCCGGATTAACAAATTACTGTAAAGCATATTGTTATTTTCGTACAACTGCAAACCGGCCATTCTGATCTTTTGAAAGACCGACAGGTTCTTTTGCCATGCTTCGCTAACCGAAGGATTGAGATATTCCGAGAAAAACGGCTGACTCCTGCTCAGATCACAATAAAAAAATAAATTTGACCGTGGTGAAAGATTACGCTTAAACTCCTTGTAAGCCTGATCGTTTACGAGCGTCCTGTTCAGTATAAAATCGCTGATGAATGATTTCAGCGATTCAACGGAATTGGAAAAAACCATGTAGTTATCAAGAACTACAAAATAATGCTTGTCCAGAATGGCAAATGCCGGTCCGAATACTTTTGAAATCAGCTTTCGTACCGGAAGTTCGTAAATAGCAAAAGTGAGGTCGGCATCAAAACGGTAAGGAGTAATAAAAGAATCCACAGTCTTGGTTTCAGCTTCAGCAATAGCAGTAACAATTGATCTGAATTTTGCTTCCGCCTGTGTCCTGCTTTTAATTTTTACAAGGAAGAATACTCCTGCTCCGGTTGCTTCAGTGAAATTTCCATCAATTGCCAGTGCTATCTCCTGATCCATTATTTCGATAAAATCTTCCGGAAAGCGGGTGCCATAAGCATTATTTACTGACTGCAATGTATTAGCATAAGAAGCAAGGCGACCTTCGTTACGCAACAGCTCCCGGTAATCATCGAAATATTTTTCAGGTTCCGAGAGTGCAAGGGCAAAGAATGCTGATACCGATGAAGGAAGTACTTCATCGGCGAGAATTTTCCGCGGTGATTGTTTCACCAGTATTGAAGCCGTTTTTGGTACAGAATCCGTTGAATTAACAAATCCATTCATAAGAAGCATTTCCGATAAAGGATTCAGATCGAGCTCAGCCCAATCTGCAAAATCTCTGGTTCTTCGCAACTCCGATTTGTGTTCTGCCCTGATAAAAGATGAAAGGCTTTTGGGAAATTCATTAAAATTTATAAAAACATTTGCATCTACATTTTTGCCGGCGGTGGCGTAAATCCGTTTAAAGCCGGGGTCATCCGCGAATGTCACACCCGAGGCAAGTTGACGGATAGCATCTTCGAGAACTGTAGCAGAAAAACTGAGCATGAGTATATTACGGTAGACGGCAAAATGGAAGTTCCCTACGGATGATTTATCCAGGAGCATTACTTCATTTATTTCTGTCCCTTCATATTTACGGGCTGTAATTGTACCTTTATTTAAAACCTGGCTGCTTATAAATGCCTTTAGGTCTTTGTGACTTATGCGAGCCGGCAGCCTGAAAATATGCATAGCGCTTATCCTGTCTTTGCCGGTAAGATGTAATGATATGAATAGCGGAGGATTACTTATAATTTGATTCACATCAGGATTTAGCCCTGCCAGTGAGTCAATAAATTTTAACTGAAGGTTTATTTTTGAGAATAATGGTAGCTGCCGCAATTCGTTCCATATCGGATTATTATTTTCCGTTTTCTCCAGAAGTCCCTCAGGATCATTAACCTTAATTATTATTGATGCCGAAAGAGGTACAGCATTGAGGGGCTCGGAGGGTTTGGAGTTTTTTGCAGTTGTCAAAAAATACAGTACCAGCAGAACTAAAGAGGCAACAATAATAAATGGTATGATAGTCCACCTGGTTTTCCGTGGCATCTGAAGGCAATTGATGGTTTCTCAAAAATAAGAAATCTTTTGCTATTTTTATGAGTTAAAATCTTCTTGTGTGTTTCGTCAAATCCGCAAAATAGCGATAATCCTATTTTTATTTATTCCTGCAATTCAGTGCCAGGCTGCTGACGGTGAGCCCCTCAGTGGAAGCCGGCTTGTTTTGCTTATATCCGGCATGATTGGAGGACTCGGCTTGTTCCTTATGGGAATAAAAATGATGAGCGAAAGTCTCACCAAGTCTACTGGAGATAAGATCAGGGACTTACTGGCTCGCCTCACTCATAATAATGTTGTGGCATTTTTTATTGGCATCATTACAACAATGATATTTCAGAGCAGCAGCGCAACCACAGTAATGCTTGTAAGCTTTGTAAATTCCAGGTTGTTAAAATTCAGGGACACCGTTGCGATTATATTTGGTGCAGCTATCGGAGCTACGGTCACCATTCAGCTTATCGCTTTCAGGTTCACCGATTATTCCTTGACAATAATTGCGTTGGGATTTATCCTTTACGTTATTTCACAAAAGCAAAACCTCAGAAGCATCAGTATTACTATTCTTGGTTTCGGAATACTATTCCTTGGTATGCACTTAATGTCGGAAAGTATCGACCCCCTTAAAAATGAACAATGGTTCTCACAAGCTATGTTAAACCTCGAAAATCCGGCTCCCGGTATTTTAACCGGTGCTGCACTTACAGCTTTAATTCAGAGCAGCAGCGCATTTATAGGAATTCTGATCGTATTATCGGGACAGGGATTGATTTCACTGGATGCGGCAGTACCTTTAATTATCGGTGCCAATATAGGTACTGCTGTTACGGCCATTATCGCATCGGCCAGTGGTTCAAGGGAGTCGAAGCAGGTTGCACTGGCACATACCTTATTTAAGGTAGTTGGTGCATTTATAATTGTATGGTTCATTCCGGCTTTTATCGATTTTATCGAAAGCCTGACACTGGCTGGCAATTCCCCGGCCCGGCAAATTGCAAATGCTCATACGGTATTCAATACAATTATCGCGTTGCTTTTTCTTCCTTTCACTAATTTGTTTTCCCGGCTGGTTCAGAAATTATTGCCCTATCGCGAAGAAAAGCATGCAGCGCCTTCAACATGGTACATCGATCACAATATGCTGCATAATCCGTCGCTTGCTTTGAGCCTGGCACGACAGGAATTAATGCGTATGATGGAGATTGCACAGAGGATGACCGAAGAAATCATTGTTCCATTCATGGAAAAAAAATGTGAAATCCTGCAGAAGATCCGTGACCGCGAAAAAGAAATGAATTTCCTGAGAGATGCTATAAACAGATATCTTGTTCAGATCATCCGGCAGGATGTCACATCACATCAGGTTGAAGAGGCTTACCAGATGATGTATGCCGTTGATGAATATGAACAGATAGGCGACGTTCTTTCAGTAAATCTCATGGATAAGGCGGAAAAATGGTGTGTAAACAATTATAATTTCAGTGAAGAAGGTAAAAAGGAGCTGCAGGATTTTCATCAGAAAACAATGAGTATTCTGTACCAGTCGTTCAGTACTTTCAGCCGTGGAAACAAACACGAGGCAGTTGTTGATGCCAAAAAGTCGAAGGTGAATTACAACCATTTCCGTCAGGAGTTCTTTGAACTTGAAAAGCAACATTATAACCGGCTTAAAATGGATGTGGAAGAATCCGTAGAAAGCAGCCGTACTCACATGGAATTGATAGGATCATTGAAAGTGATAGGCAGTCATGCTACTAACATAGCAAGGATCATACTTAAAGAAAATAAGAATGGTGGTAAATCCCCAAATAGAGGACAGCTGGAAGGAAGTGCTTAAAGAGGAATTTGAAAAGCCTTATTTCACCGAGCTTAAGGAGTTTCTTGTCAATGAGAAGGCCAGATTCAATGTTTTTCCTCCGGGAGGCCTGATATTTAATGCTTTCAGGCTTACTCCCTTCGAGAATGTTAAGGTAGTTCTGATCGGACAGGATCCTTATCATGGTCCGGGACAGGCTCATGGACTCTGTTTTTCAGTTCCGGCAGGAGTTTCAGCTCCGCCTTCCCTTTTAAATATATTTAAAGAGATTGAACGCGATCTCGGAATTTCTGTTCCGGTAAGCGGATGTCTTGAAAAATGGGCAAAACAGGGAGTGCTTTTGTTAAATGCAACGTTAACAGTGAGGGCAAATCAACCAGGATCGCATCAACACAAAGGTTGGGAAAACTTTACCAATTCGGTTATTTCCAAATTATCCGAAAAACGAGTGGGTCTGATATTCCTCTTATGGGGAAAATTCGCACAAGATAAAGAAAGCTTAATTGATCTAAACCGGCATTATGTATTGAAGGCAGCTCATCCTTCACCTTATTCAGCCTATAACGGATTCTTCGGATGCCGGCATTTTTCCAAAACCAACGAGATTTTGCGTAAGCACGGGATTGAAGAAATCGACTGGGGTATCCAGTAATAAGAATTTGTTCGGAAGAATAATGAAACTATTGACGGGTAAATGTTGTTTCTGCATCATAATTGCGGAGGACTTCTAAATAAAATATTCATATTTTGCTCTTGTTTATCAAAATAAAATTTATATAAATTTACCCCGGTTGGACGGAAACATTTAAACACTTGTAAACCCGTGGCAAAGAAAAGAATTATCAAGTCATATGAACAGCTATCGGAAGAGTTGGTCGAAAAACTGAAGGCAAAATATCCCGATGGTTATGAAGATCGCACTATCACTTTCACCAATCCAAGGGGAGAGATTGAGGTTGCAATTCCTTTTGAAACTGAAGAAATATATTACCTGATTAAATTACCCAGGACAAATCCATCTGAAGAAGAGGAAGAATCCGAATCATCAACATTTGATGAATTCGATAACTTTGAGAGTCTTGAGATTGGGGACGATGTGTCGGAAGATGAAGAATAGTCAGAATTCCTGTTTCTCAGTTAGTATAACGCTTGCGTTGGGATCGCTGACCCATGATGAAGCTGCCAGTCTGGCCAGGTTGATTTTGCCGACTATGTAACTGAAATCCTGTGATTCATGGCGGACCGATATACTTTCAAAATCGGAAGTATCCGGTTTAATACCGCCGTTGTAACTGACAAATACTTCAAGAGCCTTGTCCATAGTATATGCATGGTTCAGGCGCTGATGCAATTTCTTATATTCGTATTTATAATCATAGGTAAGAGCTGATATATCCGACAGAACGGCTGATCCGGTCGAA
>DATAEX010000485.1:0-3247 GCA_036257765.1 Bacteroidales bacterium | reverse complement strand
TGGATGCTCTCTATGAAGGATTATATGATACCGATTCAAGATCAGAAAGAATAGGAGCACTTGCCGCATTGCGCGACTTACGCGATGGGACAAATCTCACCGGATTGAATCCTCATGAAGAAAAACTGATCAGGCATGTAGGATTTTCCGGCCATTTTTCTCCTCCTGTAATGGTTGAAATGATACAGAGAGATAAGGACAATCTGCTTGATGGAATGCTGATTGCGATTAACGCAAACGACAAACTGAATTTCAATATGCAACATAATGTGATCCCTGTTGCTGCTGCAAAGAATATGGGAATTATAGGAATGAAGGTTTTCGCAGATGGTGCTATGTACACCAAAGAGCCTCATTGGACACGCGGGCCACAGGAAGTTGTAAGGACAGTCGGAAGTGTCGATTTGCCAAGTAAAAGTCTCATACATTATACTCTTACTACTCCGGGTGTTCATACGGCTATTATTGGAATAGGTCAGATCAGCGACAACCCGGGAGTTTGTCAGATAGATCAGAATCTGGAAGCTTCACAGATTAAGACAAATGAAATGAATGAAACCGATCGTTCCGAGATTGAAAAGCAAGCTGCTGTTGTAAGGGAAGGTAAAACAAATTATTTCCAGATGCCCTATAACGGATTAACAGCTCCGTCCAAACTAACGGCAAGTCAGAATAAGGCAGGAGGCGAACGGGTGGTTGAACTAGCCTGGAATACTGCATTCGCCGGCGATGTTCCGCTTGCATCGTATGAAATATGGCGGGATGGAACGATAATAAGCAGTGTGAATCACAGGCCTCAAATTGACAAAACACCATTTAAATCGGTTGACAAGCCCGGTGACAGCGCCGGACATCAATATACGGTAATTATAACCGATGTGGCCGGACGTTCAGCCAAAAGTGAAGCAGTGAAGATAGAAGCAATTTGATTGACGATTTACGATTTACGGTTGACGATTTGATTGACGATTTACGACAGTTCAACCGTAAATCTAAAATCATAAATTCCTCAATAGTGTTGTTAAGCTGACTTTATCACCCATAATTTCGGGCAGGCGTTCAATTGAAACTCTATCCTGTTTCAGAGTATCCCGATATCTGATAGTGACTGTATTGTCCTGCAATGTATCGTGATCGACAGTAATGCAAAAAGGAGTTCCGATTGCATCCTGACGGCGGTACCTTTTTCCGATAGAATCCTTTTCTTCATACTGGCAGTTGAAATCATATTTCATTCTGTCCATTATTTCGCCGGCTTTTTCGGGCAAGCCATCCTTTTTCGTCAGAGGCAGGATTGCCAGTTGTATGGGTGCAAGTGCCGGAGGCAGCTTCATAACTACTCTTTCCTCTTTTGCACTGCCTTCCCATTCTACTTTTTCCTCAGCATAGGAATTCGAAAGCACTGTAAAAAACATACGGTCGAGGCCTATTGAAGTTTCTATCACATAAGGTGTATACCCTTCATTCGACTCGGTATCAAAGTACTGAATTTTTTTTCCGGAAAATTTTTCATGATTGCTCAGGTCAAAATTAGTACGTGAATGAATGCCTTCCACTTCTTTGAAGCCGATAGGAAATTCAAATTCTATATCGCAGGCGGCATTTGCATAATGGGCCAGCTTATCATGATCATGGAAACGATATTTGTGATCGCCCAGGTTAAGGTTCTTATGCCAGCTCATGCGTTTGTTCTTCCAATACTCGTACCATTCCATTTCCGTACCGGGTTTAATAAAGAACTGCATCTCCATCTGCTCAAATTCCCTCATTCGCAGGATGAACTGTCTGGCGACGATTTCGTTTCGGAATGCTTTTCCTGTTTGTGCAATACCGAAGGGTATTTTCATTCTCCCGGTTTTTTGTACATTCAGGAAATTGACGAAGATACCCTGAGCTGTTTCAGGGCGTAAATAAATTGCACTGGCTTCTTCACTAACCGATCCAAGCTGAGTACTGAACATCAGGTTGAATTTACGGACTTCTGTCCAATTCCGGGTACCGGAAACAGGGCATACTATTTCGGCATCCATAATGAACTGATAAAGCTCTTTCAGGTCGTCATTTTCAAGCGCTTTTACATAACGGTCATGTGCCGCATCGTATTTTTGCTGGTTTTCAAGAACCCGTGGATTCGTACTCCTGAATTTTGCTTCGTCAAAATCGGAACCAAATTTCTGCGCTGCCCGGTCCACTTCTTTCTGTACTTTATCTTCGATTTTCTGAAGATATTCCTCAATAAGCTGGTCGGCCCTGTATCTTTTTTTCGAATCTTTGTTATCGATAAGCGGATCGTTAAATGCAGCCACATGGCCCGATGCTTCCCATGTTTTAGGATGCATGAAGATTGCAGCATCTAATCCGACAATATTCTCATTCAGCTTAACCATTGATTCCCACCAATAGCGCCTTATATTATTTTTTAATTCCACGCCATTCTGGCCATAATCATAAACTGCGCTGAGGCCATCATAAATTTCACTCGATGGAAAAATAAAGCCATATTCCTTACTGTGGGCTATAATTTTCTTGAAAAGATCTTCCTGGACCATTGTGTTTGTTTCAAAATTTGACAAGTGGCAAATGTAATTGAAAAAACATTATGGAATGACTTTGATCATAAGGTTTTAACAGGAGCATTCCAACTTCGAATAAATCTTTAATTTTGCATAACTTTCAAATAAAGTAATCATGGAGCACCAGTATGACTTCCTGGTAATTGGATCCGGTCTGGCCGGATTAAGTTATGCATTGCAGGTTGCAGAACATGGCAAAGTGGCCATCATCACAAAAGGATCAGTGAATGATACGAATACAAGTTATGCACAGGGAGGAATAGCAGCTGTTAACAGCGACATAGACAATTTTGAGAAACATATCAGTGACACTCTTATTGCCGGTGATGGCCTTTGCAACAGGAAAGTTGTTGAAATGGTGGTTAAGGATGGACCATCGCAAATAAAGAAACTGGTTCAGTGGGGAGCTGACTTCGATCGCGAGATATCAGGTGAATACAATCTGGCGCGGGAAGGAGGTCATTCCGAATACCGCATCTTCCATCACAAGGATAACACGGGATTTGAAATCCAGAATGTTCTTACTGAAAAGGTGAGAAGCCATCCGGATATCGATATTTACGAGTATTTCTTTGCCATTGATATTATTACACAACACCATCTGGGCAAGCTCGTTAAAAGATACTACGGCGATATCGAATGTTTCGGTGCTTATGCTCTTGATCTCAAAACCG
>DATAEX010000482.1:0-3614 GCA_036257765.1 Bacteroidales bacterium | reverse complement strand
AGGTTTTTATTCGTTGAATATAGATAAGGGAGACAGGCTACTGATTGCCGGGAATCTGGAAACAAAGGAGAAGAGAATCAATCTCAGGATTTTATCCGACGGACGGCATGATATTTTACTTGAACCGAGGCTTGTTACATTGAATGCCGTAGTTATAAGTGCTGACAAAGAACAGTTAGTGAGAAGCACTCAAATGGGATATCAGCGGCTTGCTACAAAAGAAATCAAGGAGATTCCCGTTATGCTTGGCGAACAGGATCTGATCAGGGTAAGTCTTCTTTTGCCCGGAATTCAATCCGTCGGAGAAGGCAGCTCGGGCGTTAATGTAAGAGGAAGCCCAACAGATCAGAATTTATTCATCATAAATAATATACCTGTTTATAATTCTTCTCACTTGCTTGGATTCTTCTCCGCATTCAATTCCGATGCAATTAAGGATTTTGAATTATACAAAAGCAGTATGCCTGCCCACATTGGAGGAAGATTATCTTCGATATTCGATATAAGAACGCGACAGGGAAATCAAAACAATTTCTCTATTCAGGGAGGGATCAGTCCAGTAACAGCCCGACTTACAATTGAAGGGCCTTTGAAAAAGAAGGCAAGCAGTTACATGGTAGCAGCCCGCTCCACTTATTCCGACTGGATACTCGGGAAAATCGATGATCCGGATATCAGCAAAAGCAAGGCAGGATTTTCGGATGCCATCGTTAACCTTGCATTTGAACTGAACAGTAATAACCGGTTAAACTTTACTTCTTATCACAGCAGCGACAGGGTAAATATTCTGGAAGAAAACAAATATAACTATGCCAATAATGGAGTTGCGCTTATATGGTCACATTTATTCAGGGAAAAAAATAACCTGAATCTGTCAGCGATTTACAGTCGATATGAATTCAAAGAAATAAATTCCGAAACCGAAGTATCTGCCTATAAAGATAATTTTTGCCTCGAACATAACGAATTCAAAGCAGGGTATATTCTTCGCCCGTGGCCTAAACATACTTTTTCAACCGGGTTGAATGCTGTGCTATATCTTACCGACCAGGGTAATTTTAAACCATTAAGTTCCGACTCTAAAGTATTATCGATGAGTCTTGAAAAAGAAAAGGCACTGGAATCTGCATTTTATATTTCCGATGACTGGGCTATTACGGATCGACTGACACTAACGGGTGCCGTTCGCTATAATTATTATTTGTTTCTGGGGCCCCAGGCACTTAGAATCTACACTCCCGATGAACCAAGATCGGTTCATACCATTGCTGACACGCTATTTTACAGTAATAACAAGGTTGTAGCCACTTATCAATCACCTGATTTGCGTTTCTCAGTCCGATATCTGTTTTGTGATAAAATGTCGGTTAAACTTAGCTACACTCAAATGCAACAATATTTATTCATGCTCACAAATACTGTTGCCATATCCCCCACCGATAAATGGAAGTTGAGCGATTATCATATCCGACCAATGGAAGGAAAACAATATTCATTAGGTATTTATAATACTCAGTTTAATGGCAAGCTCGATGTTACTGCCGAGGCATATTACAAGACAGTGAGCAATTTGGTTGAATATAAGAACGGGGCAAACCTGGTTGTAAATGATATACCTGAGGCTGATATTGTTCAGGGAGATCTTGAGGCGTATGGTGTGGAGTTCATGATAAACAAGCCCAAGGGACGATTTAATGGCTGGCTTAATTACACCTGGTCAAGAACTCTCGTTACTGTTCACAGCCCATATAAAGAAGAACAGATCAATGAAGGCAATCAGTTTCCTTCAAACTTTGATAAGCCGCATGCTTTTAATATTGTTGCCAACTATAAATTTTCGCGCAGATTTAGCATTTCTTCCAATATTGTTTATTCCACGGGGCGTCCGATAACATTCCCCGTGGGATTTTACAACCACGACGATCTGAGGATTCCGCTTTATTCAAACCGAAACGAATACAGAATTCCCGATTATTTCCGTGTTGATATGTCAATTAAGGTTGAAGGAAATCTGGCATCAAAGAAATTTGCACATGGCAGCTGGATTTTTTCTGTCTATAATGTCACTTCAAGAAAGAATGCTTATTCAGCGTTTTACAGGTATGAAGACGGAACCATGAAAGGTTATAAGCTCTCAGTTTTCGGTGTTCCAATTGTTTCCCTCACCTATAGTTTCAAACTTGGAAATTATGCAAATTAGGGGTTTTTCTATATTTATTTTTCTTATCCTGGTTGTATCCTGCCTTGAACCTTATTATCCAGATGCCGGGAGGTACAGGGACCTGCCGGTAATAACAGGTACCATAACCGATGAACCGGGTCCGTATGTAATCCGGCTTACTCACTCAACCGCAATTCTGGATATGGAAATCAAGCCTATAAGATGGGCCGTGGTTAAAATCACTGATGATTCGGGAACAGAAGAAGTGCTCTCTGAAACCGAACCAGGCGTGTATGTTACAAGAGCCGACGGAATAAGGGGTGTTCCCGGAAAAAGCTACATGCTTGTCGTAGAAACTAACGGAGAAGTTTATCAATCGGACTACGAAATATTGCAGCCTTCCGTTGAGATTGACAGCGTATATTTTCAAATTGGACGGGAATCAGTTAATGACGGTTATGTTGACGGTATTCAGTTTTTTGTAAATTCAGGAATTGTCAGCGATCCAGGAACCAACCTGCTTTGGTCGCTTGAAGAAACCTATAAGTTCCGGTCGGAATACGAGTTGGATTACATATATTACCGGGCTGACAGCATCGTGGAGAATTACAGCGACACCGGACTTGTCTGCTGGGGTACGGAAAGGCCGGCAATGACTTATTCCTATGCCTTCACAGGCAATTCGGGGAACAGAATAACCGGTTACCCGCTACACTTCGTTAATTCCCGGAACATAAAACTAACTGAAAGATACAGCGTTGAAGTTTTTCAGTATACAATTTCCGATAATGCCTATAATTACTGGAGCGAAATACAGAGTCTGCATCAGGAAACCGGCTCATTGTATTCGCGCCAGCCATACCAGGTAAAAGGTAACCTTTATAGTACAACAAATCCGGATGCCGTTGTACTGGGATATTTTATGGCTGCCGGTGTTTCAAAAAAGAGAACATTTGTAGACCGCCCTCCGTTTATTTTTAATTATGAAATTTGTAATTATGTGAAAAACCTGCTGCAAACGGTAAACCCAAAGGACATAAGATTTCCTGTATTCGCCATGCAGCTGGAGGGAACTGACAGGGGCTTTGCCGATCACAGCTGCTTTGATTGCCGGTTAAAAGGCGGAACAATTACCAAGCCCGATTTCTGGACAGAACAAGATCAACAATGAAACCGGGGATGCTTTCTCTACTATTAACCTTTATTCCTATGTTTACATGGGGACAGGGTGCATATACCGAAAAGATCAATCTTACTACCGACCGGGAAATTTATTTATCAGGAGAAACAATATGGTATCAGGCTGTAATTTCTGAAAGTGCGTATGACGGGGATTCCCTGATGAGTAAAATTCTGTACCTCGAATTGTACGACCAGCATTCCAATAATATAGCACAGCTTAAAAGCAGGATTAAAAAAGGAATTACGGCGGGAAACATTTTGATTCCACCAG
>DATAEX010000216.1:0-5705 GCA_036257765.1 Bacteroidales bacterium | reverse complement strand
AAACCTGGCCGGGATCATGATGCCATCGATGAGAACGGTAATTTGTATCCGACAGGACAAGCTTTGCGAATTTGGGGCAATTTTCTCGGAAATCAAATGGTCAGATCGGATACGACAGGACATATTGTAACTTTCGCCAGTTACGATCCCCATTCCTCCACACTGTTTTCCTACTTAGTGAATAAATGCCCGGATGCTGAGTCAATAAAACTGGAAATACCGGGAAAAAAGATCGACACTATTCAGGAAGCCTGGGAACTGTATGGAAAAGAACCGGAAGATATCAATCCGGTATGGCAACACCTGACGGAAATCAAACCAGGTGATCCGATTCCGCTGAAAGGAACCTCAATAACAGTAATTAAAATAAAGCTAAAAGATTGATATGCACAGGTTATTTACACTCTGTTTTATAATTATCACTGTTATGCTGGCCGGTTGCAGCCGTCATACAGCAAAAACGGTTAATTATTATTTCGATCCCGTTGCCGGTGACGACAGCCTTAATGCCGGCACTTCTCAGGAGAAACCGTTCAGGAGCCTTTCGATGATAAATAAGTTGACTCTTAAGCCGGGTGACAGCGTTTTATTGAAATCCGGTGCTGTATTCACTGAGCCCATGTTCATAAATTGCTCCGGAGATTCGGGCAAGCCTGTGGTTTTCGGAAAATACGGAGGTAATGAAAAACCACGGATCAGGTTGGATGGAACCGTGAACCAGGCAGTACATGCCTATAATTCGGAACATATAGTAATCAGGGATCTTGAAGTGTCGAACATTGGACCTGAACCGGTAAGCAGGCTTACAGGCGTGCTTGTCGAATTAAAGCATTATGGCACTGCACAGGATATCACCCTTGACAATCTTTTTGTCCATGATGTGCTTGGAAGTGCGGCGACCGACAGCACAGGCGGTGGAGTTGGTATTCAGATCAGGAACTACATTGATGGCGTTGAAGATTCTGTTCTTTCGCGCTTTGATGGACTTCTGATACAGAATTGCCTGGTTAAGGATTGCGTGAGAGATGGTATTCTTATGTGGGGAAACTGGATACGAAGCAAATGGTTCCCGAGTCTGAACGTGGTTATCCGGAACAACACCCTTGATGGTATTCCGGGACACGGCATTGTTCTGGTGGGATGTCTGAAGCCTCTTGTAGAATATAATGTAATGAAGAATTGTCCGGACATCATGCCGCATGATGCCGGTTCAGACGGCATCTGGCCATGGGGATGCGATAGTGCCCTTATTCAGTTTAATATAGTTAGCGATGTGAGTGCCCATCAGGATGGATTCGGATTCGATTCAGATTACAATTGCAAAGGCAGCAGCCTCCAATATAATCTGAGTTACAATAATGCCGGAGGTTTCCTGCTGATCTGCAACCCGGGCGGATGGCCCCCCGATTGGTGCATAGGAAATTCGGGTACTGTCATAAGGTATAATGTCAGCATAAACGATGGTATCAGGACTCAAAAAGTTGATGTACATAACCAGCAGTATTTTTCACCGGTAATCAATGTTACAGGTCCAACCGAAAACACACTGATTGAAAAAAACCTGTTTTTCGTCATGAAGAAGGAAGACAGAAATACGGACCGAACACTCGTCCATTTCACCGACTGGCACGGATACTCTGACAGCACTTTATTCCGGAACAACTACATATATTCCGAAGAGTCTAATACTGCATGGAAGCCAACAAAATCAACTAACAGCAAAGCTGAAAGCAATATTTATTCGGGAATATTAGCCGGCGACCTGAACGGTTTCAGTCAGGAAAATGAGCAGTCCGGATCAAAACTCTGGTATGACAGGAGCGACAAGAACTGGGATATTCTGCTCAATTTTCTGAAAGATAAAACGATAGTTCTTAACGGAGAGAATAAACACGTATGGGATATTCTTGGAATTGAAGATCAAACAAACTGAATGAAAATAAATAGCTCTGATATTAATTAATGTTTCACCAAACAAATTTAACTATGAAGAAAAGTTTACTGTTTTTATTGTGTTTAGGGCTGACAGCTTCTCTGAGCTTTGGCCAGGAACTAATCCAGAACGGGGATTTTGAACTCCCTGATGATGGGAGAAAGTACAATTCTGTTGATTCAATTCCTTCCTGGCATCAGGACGATCCTACCAATCAATGTGCAGGTCGTGATTTTTGGGAAGAAAATGGTGTTGGCTGGCACTGGGATGATGCCCCCGGGATTTACCAGGTAATCGGTACTGTTCCTTCGGTTACTACAAACTATGACATCTCTTTTGATGCAACCTGTATGTATACTTACTGGGGCTCAAATTATGTTACCGATGTTTATGTTATTTTCAGCTCATTTGCTGGAATAGACACAATCGGAAGGGTTCCAATTGATACATTGACATTTGATGTATCGGCTTTAAGCGACGATTGGTTTGTTTGGGAGACCATTGACAGCGTGTTTACGATTGAAGAAGGCAGTCCTGTAGCAGGAGAAAATCTCGTGTTTGAAATTGAGATTTATAATTCCTCTTTGTTTGGCTACGGTGAATCATGGACTTATCTGTATTATGATGATGTAAGCGTATTTGCTTCAACACCCACATCGGTAAAGGAAGTTGATGATAACGGTATAAATGTGATTGCCGCGCCAGGTATGCTTCGCATCACGGCTCAAAAGAATATTGATAATGCCCGGGTATTCGATTTGGCCGGTAAACTGGTTATAGATGCCAAACCCAATTCGTCCGATGTCAGTATGAATGTTGACCGTCTGAACAGAGGTGTTTATATTGTAAAAGTAAATGCCAACGGTAAAACTCTAACGCGTAAAGTGGTTTTATAAAGTGAGTTTCAATTAGTGGAAAAGCTGCCTGCGGGCAGCTTTTTTTCTTAATACTCCCACTGCCCCATTTCCCCTCTCAAATTTCCCTTATGGATCAATCTTGGATGAAGCAGTTCAGGAATTGAACCGGCATCCTGCGGCGGGTTCGCATACCAGAATGCCGTAGCGCCCCACATGCTTTTGATCACTTCGGGCTGCCACCACCAGATTTCTACAGATGTTCTTATGTTGTTCTGAAACTGAAAGGCATCGTTAAGGTGGTACGAATATACATTTACATTACCCGGGCGCATTTTAATATAGCCCGATATCGCTTTTTTATCGAAAAAGCACCATCCTGAATTGAAATATTCCTCTGTTCCGGTACCATGATAGGATGGAGGAAATCCTTCTTCATCGGTCCATATCAGCCAGTCGCCTTCACCCCACCACTGTGTTTTAATTGGCCATGCAATGTGAAGCTGGGTGCCGACATATTTTCCGGGTCCGGTACTTGTTTCCATAGTTATAAAGAAAGGCTTGGGACTTTTTCCAAACCTGGGTAAACTGTCATATCCGGTATCGTATGGCTTCACTTCCCTGAAAGTGGCGTGAAACCGTCCAAAATCAGATGGCAGATCACTAACTTTTTCGATTTCCAAATTCACATTAAACTTTGCGTTAACATTGCCTTTATTATCAAAGACCATACGTGCCCCATATTGAAATGGCATAGGAAACAGTGCATAAGCGCCTTTTTCGGTTATTCCGGTTAAAATAGAATTATATGGGTACAATGAAGCATAGTCAGCATTACCAAAAAGGTATCCCAGCGGAACATCAATGCTTTTCTTATCACTTCCATCCCAGTAAACGGTTAACCGCGTGTTTTTCCATGTTTCAGGATTGTTTGGAACGGCAGTGACGCACATCTTTTTAATTATTCCTGTGCCTTCAAGATTTATTTCACCCTTTTGCCCGGACCCGATATCGATTTTATGTTCCAGAGTCCATTTTGCCGGCATTTCAGGTGCATTTCTTTCTGCAAACAGCCATTGATCGACAACTTTTTGTATTTCTTGTTTTTCTGCGGTTGAAAAAGGATAGGAAATAGTTTTAACTCTTGTATCCTTCGGATAAGTTGTATAGGTTATCTGCCAGTAATTTCCCCAGTTTTCGGAAACCGGACTATACAGCTGCACTTTTATATGTTTTTCATAAGGAATGGGAAAAAGAATACCAGGGTACGTTTTGTTGGATGAGAGCGGATAAGGAAATGGACTGCGGGCAGGATCGAAAAGATCGCTTACCGGTAGGTCGAACAACGGTGCAGTATTACCGTCAACAAAAACCTGGAAATTGGTTTCGTGGATTTCCAGGTATGATCTTCCCGTAAAGATACGATGAATGCAACCTGGACCATCCGCCTCAAGAATAATATAAACTGAATCTTTCAACCCCCTGTAATGCCATCCGTCATTATTGTGCCCTGTTGAATCCCATGTAGAAGCCATGGCTGTGTGTGAAGCTTCAAGCTCGGGAAGGTGATCGAGGGTTCTTAACCGCTTCAGAAAAAATGAAAGATCTCTTAGATCACTGTTCTTGTTGGCCGAACATGCAGTAAGCATTATTGCCAGGAATGCATAAGCAAAGAAATTTTTCATATTTCAAAAATCAGGTTATCCGAAAGGTAAGAATTTTATGAATCCCGGGCTCTGTCAGTCGCGTTCTTATTACTAATACTATTTTTAGTAATTTAAGCAATTAAAAAAAAACAACTTCCCTTGTAACCAAATCACCCTTGGGAGGTAACCATAATAAAAGGATTAAACACCTGTGACTAATTCTACCGATGAAATGATCATGAACCGGGTTAAGGCCGGCAATCTGGCTGAATTATCCGAATTATTTGAAAGGTATAATGTCCGGATTTACAATTTTATGCTAAAACTAACATTCGACCGGTCATTAAGCCAGGATCTGACCCAGAATCTGTTTTACAGGATCATTAAGTACAGGCATACCTTTAAAGATGAATTTACTTTTAAATCGTGGATCTATCAGCTTGCACGAAACATTCATGCTGACCACTGCAAAAAGAACAAAAAATACACTGAACAGTATACTCAGGTTGAAGAATATGATGAAAACATAATTGATCAGAATGCTGCATTTAGTGAGGATGAATTTGCCAGACTGGATCAGGCACTTTCCAGATTGAAGCCTGAGCAAAAGGAGATCATTGTTCTAAGCCGGTTCCAGGGATTAAAATATTCCGAGATCTCGGTCATTCAAAATCAGTCAGTCCCTGCAATAAAAGTCCAGGTTCACAGAGCCATTAAACAACTAAGATATTTCTATTTCAAACTAATCTGATAAAAGTATGAAGTGTGAAGAAATAGGTTCCATGATGATCGATTATATCGATAATTCACTGGATAGAACTCAGAGAGAGTTGGTGGAAAGTCATGTTGCCACATGTGAAAGGTGCCTGGATGAATTGAAAGATTTTCAACAAATCCTGAATAATATGGATTCAGGCAAAATGGAACAACCTGATGAATCACTCCGGATAAATTTCTACCACATGTTACATGGAGAATTGAACAAGCTTGGAATGGAAAAAGATAAGCCGGTCGCAAGTAAGATTTATAAATTTTCTTCATTCTATAAAATTGCAGCAGGCATAATGCTGTTCATTGCAGGATCTTTAACCGGCGCATTAATGTTCAAAAACACCGGGAATGGGAATACCGAGTTAACCGACCTAAAAGCGGAAATGCAGAACATGAAAGAGATGGTTATGCTGAGTATGCTGAAGGAAGAATCGCCAAGCCAGCGGATCCAGGCTGTCAGCTATTCAGATGATCTGGCAGAACCTGATATTACAGTGCTGG
>DATAEX010000448.1:0-2671 GCA_036257765.1 Bacteroidales bacterium | reverse complement strand
AATGAGGAATTCGAAGAATTCGACATACCTGAAATTCGCGATTTTCAATTTTTAGGAGGGCCCAGTACAGGACATAGCAGGAGTGTTTCTTCGGTTAACGGGAAAATAACAACAATATCAACTTATCAATATACCTATTTTTTCAGGGCAACAAAGGAGGGAAAATTTACCATACCATCTGCTACTGCAACAATCAAAGGTAAAGCTTATCGCTCAAATCCGATAACTGTCGAAGTGTTGAAAGCCGCCGCCTCTTCGTCACGAAGTTCAGGGACCTCAGGAACCGGTTCACAACAATCTGCGCCGGGCGAAAATGAGCTTTTTGTGAGAGTGATATTGGACAAAAGAGATGCCTATATCGGTGAACAAATAATAGCCACTTTTAAGGTCTATACATCACAAACAAATCTTTCGGGGATAGATCCCAATTTTAAGGGACCTGACTTTACAGGTTTTTTTACAGAACTTATTGAAACTCCTCAGCCAAGGGGTCTTCAGCGTGAAGCTGTTGATGGTGATTTATATTATACAGCCGTCATTCGTCGAATGGTGATCATTCCTCAGAAATCGGGAGAACTCACCATTGATCCGTTTGATCTGGATGTAGCCATTCGAAAGGAAGTTCGCAGAAGAATTGCTGATCCGTTATTCGAGGATTTTGTGATACCGGATATTGAGGATATTCCGGTAAAGCTTACAAGCCGGCCTGTAAAAATCAATGTTAAATCGCTGCCTGTCAATGCTCCCGTCTCCTTTAAGGGAGCAGTCGGAAATTTCAGGTTAAATGCTACACTAAATAAAACGTCTACCTCGACAAATGATCCGCTTACTCTCAGAGTGTCCATAACAGGTAAAGGCAATCTGAAATTGATAAATGAAGTAGATGTAAATGTTCCATACGATATGGAACGTTTTGATCCGGTTATTAACACGCGGTTTGATAATTCGCTGGCAGGGACCAAAACCTTTGAATTCCTGATCGTGCCAAAAGTACAGGGTAATTTTACTATTCCGCCTGTTGAATTTACCTATTTCGATACCGAAGCAGGTCAGTATAAGACATTGAGATCTGAATCGTATGATGTGGCTGTCATTAAAAGTGGAGATGATTCATTGTTGGCCGTAGCACCTGGAATCAGCAAGGAAGATGTACGTCTTCTTAACACGGATATCAGGTTCATTGAAACAAAGCCACCAAGACTAAATTATATAAATCGTTTTATAGCCACCTCTCCGTGGTACTATTTTATATATGTTATTGCACTTACATTATTCTCTTCAATCATTGCGTTAAGGAAGAAGATAGTACGTCAGAATGCCGATATTGCCGGTATGCGGTTTAGGAAGGCTGATAAATATGCCAGGAAACGGTTGAAGAAGAGTGAAGGTCTGCTCAGACAGGGTAATGATTCAGCTTTTTATGAGGAAATGCTCGGAGCTATCTGGGGATATCTGAGCCATAAACTGGGTATTCCCGTCGCTTCACTGTCAAAAGAAACCGCAGAAACTAATCTTCTGACCAGGTTTGTGGATGAGGATATTATACAACAGCTGTTCCGGATCACTGAAACATGTGAGAATGCCAGATACGGCTTTGGATCGGCAGAAACTGACAGGCAGAAGCTTTACCACGATGCCGTCAAGGTGATTACAGCCTTGCAGCAGAAATTAAAATGAGACCAAAGGCATGCTCATCAACTACAACAGACTAATTGACTGACAGACTATATGAAATCCTTGCTGTTCTTGTTGTTGCTTACCATTCAAATGGCATTAAGCGCTGTACCGGTTACTGATTCCTTGTTTGTTAAAGGCAATGAATATTACATGCAAAAGCAGTATGCCATGGCTGAACAATGCTATTCAAGGGTAATTCAACTGGGATTTGAATCAGCTGATTTGTATTTCAATCTGGGAAATGCATTATATAAGCAGGAAAAATTGGCTGCTGCTATTCTCTATTACGAAAAGGCTTTAATACTTAAACCCGGTGATCAGGATATTAAGGAAAACCTTGCATTGGCCAATGCCCGTATCATTGATAAGATTGATGCTATTCCGGAGTTTTTTGTCAAACGGTGGATCAACGGATTGAAAAGCATGTTTTCACCGGACACCTGGGCAATCATATGCCTTGTACTTTTTGTCCTGGGTTTAGCCGGTTTCCTGATGTACTATATAAGTTCCAGTTATGGTTTCAAAAGGGCAGCTTTCACAATAGGAGTAGTATTTATTATACTTTTAGGTATATCGGTGACTCTTATGATTACCCGTATCAGGACAATCATAAACAAGGAGAGCGCAATTATCATGTCGACTTCGGTGACTGCAAGGAGTTCACCCGATGAGCAGAGTACAAACGTGTTTGTTCTTCATGAAGGGACCAAAGTATCCATTACCGACAGCATCCTGAACTGGAAAGAAATCCGGATCCCCAACGGCAACACCGGATGGGTACCGGAAGAATCGCTTGAAGAGATCTAAAGATATATTTCCTCACTTCCTTTTCCTGAGATTCAGCACTACAGAAACAACCAGGGCTAAAAAATAACAGACCATGGTCATCGTGTCAATCAGCCCCTGATTGAAAGTCTGTCCTGTATATCGCTGAATCAGAAATGTAATATAAGAATTTGGCAAATTGGTGTATCCAGAATTTTCAAGTACTTGA
>DATAEX010000446.1:0-3614 GCA_036257765.1 Bacteroidales bacterium | reverse complement strand
TCTGCCGCCGGAAAGAACCCTGAAAATCGTTTTACTTCCAGTGACTTCAGCTGATTCCTGAAGTTTGTCATCGGTATAATAAGGGAATAGTGCACTTTCAGGATTAATTCTCCCTGCAGATAAACCTCCTGTGCTGGAAATAAACATCCAGTGATCGGAATCACTGGCAAGACTCATAAAAAAAGGCAACATAGAGTCGTAATTCCTGATTTCATAAAACTCCTCTCCATCAAGGATTACAAACTGACCGGTAACAATCTTGTGGTCTTCCTGAAAAGGGTTCTTACCTATGAATAGTTTTTTATCCGACATTACCATAATTTATATATATGATCCGGTTATAAGTGGTAAAACTCATACTTCCTTTGCCATTTCCGGGTTTCACCAGGCATCAGATCAATTTTAACAAATAGCTCAGGGCTTACTACATGTCCCGTTCCCCACACATTCATAAGTTCGGGTATGAAATCTGTACTTTCTTTAATGGCTATCCTAAAACCCTCGTGAGACAGAATCCATTCACCCATCGTTTGAAAGTTAGCTAAAGGACTGAAGAAAAAATCGCTTTTTGGCGTGAGCCTGAACGATAAGGTGTTTGTATTTAATTCAACGGCCTTCTCCGGGTTTATGGCTTCATTCATGTCTGATGTACCAGTTGTTTTACAAGGAACTGTGAGAATGTAATTTGCATCGATGAGTGAATTGTTTATCGCTATAAAATTGTGACAATACTCATTGGTAACAATTCTCTTTGTTCCTGTATTTTCCAGTTCATATCCAATTTTAAAGGAATTTTCTGATAGTGTTACTGTTTTGACCAGCTTTACACTGTATCCGCGACAATCCTGAGGAAGTACAATAAACTTAATCCTGCTGTTGTCATATTCGAAGTGTATTTTAAAAGGCTCTGCCTGGTAAGGGGCAAAGAAATCATATGCTTTGCTGCTCGTCCTGGTGAGCAGGCCCACCCCGATTTTAGGAAATTTTTGGCCAATTCCGCAATCATTATAACCAACCGGTTGGCTTATGCCAAATTCATTATACAATCCACGACCATTACTGCGGGGATCAAAACCATTGGTTACCTCCCCGGTACAAAAAGTCCACTTTCCATCGAGAGTGATTTGAGAAATATTGCCGGTATGATCAAAGCGGGAACCATTGTAAACCTTACCCGGTTCATCAATGGTTACGCACAGCAGATCGTTTTTCAGAACTACCGCCATAATTATTTACGAACCAGGATATTTTCAAGTTCTTCCAGGGATTTTCCTTTCGTTTCAGGTACAAATTTCAGAACAAATAGCAATGTGAGGAACCCGAGAAAGGCATAAATAAGGAAAGTCAGGCTTGATCCGATAACCTCAAGCTCTGTAGGGAATATGGTTGCGACCGCGAAACTCACCACGGAATTCCATGTCCCCACAATCGAAATCATTACCCCTCGCATTTTATTCGGGAATATTTCCGAAAGCAATGCCCACATTACCGGTCCGAGAGATATTGCAAATGAGGCGACATATAAAATCAACCCGATTAAGACCAGAACTGCATTCATTGTGATCGAGTTTTCAAGGATCAACGATTTAAAATCGTTGTAATTTTTTGCACCAATTTCCTCCCTGACTTCTTTAAAAAAGATTATTTCATTATTAAAACTTTTGTTGGCCAGGTTGCTCAGTCCGCTCTTGAGCATTTCAATATCTTCAGCGCTGCTTGTTTCACTTTTTGCGGCATCCTGCAAAATAGTCACAATTGCGTTATCAGTTATGTTGTATTTGGCTGCCTTGAAAGCTAATCCGGCAATTGAAAGTGAAATCATGATACCTATTGAACCAATTATCAGCAGGGGTTTCCTGCCTAGTCTGTCAATAAGGAACATGGCTACAATTGTAAAAACAACATTGGTCAAACCCAGGATGATTGCCTGGGCAAACGCTGCATTCTGACCTCCGCCGGCCATTCCGAATATCATGGGGGCATAGTAAAAGATGGCATTGATACCTGTAATTTGCTGAAAGAACGCAATGCCAAGCCCGATGATCAGGATCAGGGTCATTTTTTTCCGGAATACTTCCCTGAAGCTGATTCCTGAAGGATTCACGGATGTGCCTATACTTTCTTTAATTTCTTTAAGGACTTTTCCGGCATATTCTTCACCGCCTATGGAAAGCAATGTTTTCTTAGCCTCTTCATCCCTGTTTTTAAGAACCAGCCATCTGGGACTTTGCGGAATAAAGTACAGCAGAAGGAAATAAAGAACTGCCGGTATCGCACCTATTCCCAGCATCCATCTCCAGTTCAGATCAGGATCGGTAACTTTCTGTAAAATAAAATAGTTAGTAAAATAAGCTGTGGATATTCCTAGAACTATGTTCAATTGATTAATGGATACGAGGGTACCTCTTTTCTCGCGGGGAGCAATTTCGGCTATATACATAGGTGCAACAAGTATCGACATACCGACACCGAGACCACCTATCATTCTGGCAATAATAAAAAAGGTGAGATTATCGGTCAAAGAAGTGGCAAGGGCACAAAAAGTAAAAAGGGCTGCTGTTAAAATAAGTACAAGCTTACGTCCAAATATATCGGCAAGAATTCCGCCTAAAAAATTACCGCCCATGGCCCCGAAAATTATTGCGGAAACCGAAAGGCCGAGCAGCAGGGATCCGTTCTCGAGCCCGAATACCGTCCTGTAAAACGGAACCGCTCCCGAAATAACCGCACTGTCGAAACCCAGCAGAAATCCTCCGAGAGCGACGATCAACGAAATAAGAACAATGTAAAGATTACGTGTTTTCATTATGAAGTAGTTTTGGATGTAAAAAGTCAGAGCAATATATTAAAAATAAATAACCTGACAGCGTCTGAAAGACCTGTCAGCGTTATTTATTAAATTCCCTATAACCCAAACCTGACAGGTATTCAAAGACCTGTCAGGAAGGGTTGGTCGCTTCCTGTCAGGTATTGCTCCTGTCAGGTTTGCGACAGGATAAATTCAAATCAACTTTGCTCGTAAATCAGGAACGCAACTGCCCCAGAGGGGCAAAATCTTTGTAGGAAACGCATATATCAATTTTATATCCAGCAGCGTAGCTGCGAAATAAAACAAGGGCTGGTCCCTTCCCTTTCACCGCTGCCTGGTCTTAAAATTCAGGTTAATTACTTATATTGTGATGCATTTTGACTCTGAAACAAATACTTTTATAACCTAACCATTAAACTTTCTATTACCAATGAACAGGATTACTTCCACACTGACTTTCAAAGAAAAGTTAGGGTACGGCTTAGGAGACACCGCCTCTCATTTTGTCTGGGATATGGTAGGCTTCTGGCTCATGTTTTTTTACACCGACGTTTATGGTATTTCAGCCATTGCAGCCGGAACAATTATGCTGATAGCCCGGTTCTGGGATATGGCTATTGATCCTGTCGTGGGTATCCTTTCCGACCGCACCCAAACGAAATGGGGCAAATTCAGACCTTATATATTGTTTGGTGCCGTTCCTTATGCTATTTTATCCATATTGACCTTTACAACCCCTGATTTAGGGGAAACCGGCAAAATTATATATGCCGGTGCCACATACATTCTTTTAATGACGGCATAT
>DATAEX010000441.1:0-3713 GCA_036257765.1 Bacteroidales bacterium | reverse complement strand
ATGTGTTCAGATATATTTTACAGAGCGGGAAAAAAGGTCTGGTGACACTCGGCGAAGAACTTGAATTTGTGGAGGGATTCAAGTATATGATGGAGGTAAGATTTGCCAACAAGCTTGTTTTTAAAATTGATGTGCCTCAGGATAAATTAAACCTGAAGATCCCGGTGCTTTCACTTTTACCGTTGATTGATAATGTTGTGGTCCATAACGCAATCGACAGTGAACACAAAATGGAAGTTGCCATTTTTTTGAACGATCAATTTGAACTGGTTATTTCCAATCCTGTTTATCCTAAGCTTACTGCCCCACATTCAAATGGCACTGGTTTAAAAAATCTTGAAAACCGGTTTATGCTGCTTATGAACCGGAAAATCAGGTTTGAAAATAAAGGGGATATGTTCTATGTTTACCTGCCGCTAAATTGAAAACCGATGAGAATATTGATCGTTGAGGATGAAACGGCCGCCTATGAAAACCTGGTGGATATCCTGGCGGAAATTGATCTTGGCGTTCAGATAACAGGGTACACCGAAAGCATCAGTCAGACTGTTCACTGGCTGCAAAACAATCCATCTCCTGACCTTATACTCATGGATATTCATCTTTCCGACGGATCTGCGTTTTCCATCTTTAAGGCAATTCAGGTAGAGACTCCGATTATTTTCACTACCGCCTATGACGAATATGCCATTGATGCTTTCAAGGTAAACAGTATTGATTATCTTTTAAAACCAATTAAGGTAGAAGAGTTAAGAAATGCACTTGAAAAATTCAATAGACTGAAACAACCGGATATCCTTCAATACCTTTCTCAATTAAACGGGCTGGGTGCAACAGGTAAATTCAGGGATAAGTTGTTAATCCCTTATAAAGATCAATTATTACCGGTGGATCTGACAAATGTTTCCTGTTTTTATTCCACCGAAAAAAACACAAGAATTTATCTCAGGGATGGAAAGTGTTATCCTTACTGCAAGACCCTGGATCAGATAGTGGCTACGTTAGATCCTGTGAATTTTATCCGCGCCAATAAACAATTTATCATTGCACGAAACAGCGTTAAAAATATTACGATCTGGTTCGACAGCCGGTTACTTATAACCCTTGAAATTGATGTGCCCGAACGCATCTATGTCAGCAAAAACAAAGCCGCTGAATTCAAAGCCTGGATTACAAGTGAGATGTAATGATTGCGGCATTACAGACTTAGAAGACTTAGAAGACTTAGAAGACTTAGAAGACATATCCTATCGGTATTTTCCTAAAGTTTATTACATTTGATCAGCAGCGGAGACGGACGATAAGCCCGGCAAAATACGTCCCTGACAATAAACCACATTTTCTAAATGAAATATATAATTATTCTGGCATTTCTTTCCTTTCGATTCTTCTGTTCCTTTGGTCAGGATTATAAGGAAGTTATTGAAGAATTGGAAAAAACGCTGGATATTAAGGATAAGTATATTGAGCAAAAGGAAACATCGATACAGAAGAAAAAGGATACTCTGCATACTTTAGAAACTTCGAATGACCTGAGGGGAGAAATTTTGGTCTGTCTTGAACTGGTTTATGAATACCAGTCGTTTGTTTACGACTCAGCCCAGTATTATGTTAATGAGGCAAAAAGGATTGCATACGAAATAAAAGACACTTCACTGATATCCCAAATTAAAATCAGGGAAGGATTTGTACTTTTATCTTCCGGGCTTTTCAAGGAAGCTATTGATACTCTTAATTCGGTTAACCCGGTTTTTTTAAACGATTCCTTAAAAAGCATTCTTTATTCCACGTTGGCACGGGCCTATTATGATATCGCCGATTATGTACGTGATCCTATCTATATGCCGGAATATATATCCCGGGGAAATACTTATATCGATAGCGCTTTGCATTTTGCAAAGCCATATACTAATGAATTCTGGGCTATAAAAAGCCTTCAGCGAATTAAAAAGTCGGACTGGAGTGGGGCAAAATATGTATTTGAATACTGGATTAATAACTATGACCTTCCCAGGCACCATTATGCCATAGCAACCTCAAGCCTGGGGTATATTTATCAGATGACCGGATTTCCCGGACAGGCCATAAAATATTTTGCACTGGCCGCCATTGCGGATGTTAAAACAGCAACAATGGAAACAGTGGCCCTGCGGAACCTGGCTGATTTATTCTATGAAAAAGGTGAGGAAAAAAGGGCTTACCGGTATATTATTGAAGCATTAAACCAGGCCTCATATTACAATGCACGGCACAGGCAGCTGGAGGTTGGACAAATCCTGCCGATTATTGAGAGGGATCGTATGGATATGATAAAAAAACAGCGGGACCGAACGGTCATTTTCTCCTGTTTTATTTCAGTTTTATTGATTGCATTGATCGTTGCACTCAGGAGACTCAATATTGCAAGGCTTACCATCAGGAAGTCAAACGAAAACCTGATCGAGGCAAATAAAATCAAGGATGAATATATTGCTGACTTTTTCAATCAGAATTCAGAGTATATTGAAAAGATTGAACACCTGCAAAAATGGTTCAACCGAATGGTCGTGACAAAGCAATTCGAAGCGCTCAGGAAATTCCCTGAGTACATTAATATACAGAATGAAAGGGAGCTCTTGTATGAACGTTTTGACAGGATGTTTCTTAAGTTGTTTCCCAATTTTGTGGAAGAGTTCAATAATCTCCTTGAGGATGGCGAGCAAATTCAGGTAAAGGATGATCAGTTAATGAATATGGATTTAAGGATTTATGCTCTGATTCGTTTGGGAATTAACGACAATGAAAAAATAGCCAGTTTCTTAAACTACTCCGTCAATACAATTTACACGTACAAAACTAAAATAAAAGGCAAAGCCAGAAGCTCATCTGAAGAGTTTAATCAGAAAGTAATGGAAATAAAATCGATCTGATAACAGTAATGAGTGACGAGTGACAAGTAACGAGTAACAAGTAACGAGTGACGATCAAAAGAATCTTGTCACTGGTCACTAGTCACTCGTCACTATACATACCTTCATCGCCTCCTTCTCATCCCAACTCACAATATATATTCCGGTCTTCAGTTTGGAAACGATAGCAGGGTCCTTCAAAACCTTTGCCTGGTATATTTTTTCACCTTGCAGATTATAAACTGAGATATTTTTATTCTGAAGTCCTGATACATAAAGGTTTCCGTTATGAGAAAAAAGACGGACGACAGGTAATTCGACCTTCGGGGTGATTGCCGTAAAATCACAGTTTTCGTCGAATGTAAAGGCAGCGGGCTTTGTATTGGTGTTGGTTGCAGCACCTATTTGATCATAAAGAATGTTACACCAACCTGCGCTTCCCCTGGAGTTATAAAAATAAATACCATATCGTCCGGTCCCATTGATATTTATATCCTTCAGAAAAAGATTTTTTATGATATGTGAACCACTGCCAATAAAGATTGCGTCATTTTTGGAGTTATAAAGATCGATGTTATATATCTTAAAGTTGATTAGGTCATATTGGTTACTGCTGTTTATATGCAGAGCTCCCTGCTGATTTCCCCATAAATCTCCGCTTATACCGACCGTGCCTGCGGCTACTCCGCCTTTATAAAGCGAGATATTGTAGAATTCACTATATCCGTCATCACTGAAAGGCATACCCGGGAAATCGCATGTAATACGAAAACCGGCTTCCATCGGGTCGATTATGACAATATTGTATGCTTTATTTTGCTTACC
>DATAEX010000421.1:0-3043 GCA_036257765.1 Bacteroidales bacterium | reverse complement strand
GTGTAAAGATCGGTTTTGTTTATAAGAAGAATTGCCGGTATGTGATAGGCTTCAGCAGCAACCAGAAAGCGGTCGACAAACTCAAGTGGTGTTTCAGGGAAATCCAGTGTAAACATCAGCATAACCTGATCAAGATTTGCTGCTAAAATCTGCGCTTCTTTTGAAAGATTAATAGATTTACGGATTATATAATTGCGACGTTCGGCAATTTCTGTAATAACCCCGGTACCTTTATCGTGTAATTCAAAAACCACCTGATCTCCGACAGCAACAGGATTGGTGCTCTTTACATTGCGTGTCCTGAATGTCCCCTTCAGCCGGCATTGAAACTTCTCATCCTCAGATTTTACAGAATGCCAGCTTCCGGTTGTTTTAATAACAATGCCCTTTTTCAACGAAAAATTTTGTTTAGCTGGCTAAAATACTCAAGAGATTTGTAATTTTATGAATTGAACTTTACTAATAATCAAATTAACAAACCGTTTATTTTCAAGTAGTGAAGCGATTCAAAACCATTAGATAAAATCTTGAATTTTTTTTATGAAAACCATCAGACAACATTATTTTATTAATGCTACGCCTGAAGAAGTATTCACAGCAATTACAAATCCTTTTACAATTGAGTTATGGAGCGGTTATCCTGCCCAGATGGAAGCAAAGGAGAATACAGAATTTTCAATTTTCGATGGTGACATTTCCGGTCGCAATATAAGTGTTACGGAAAACAAGCAGCTTGTTCAGGAATGGTACTTTGGTGATATGCCGGAACAATCAATAGTGACAATTAATTTACAATCACATCAGCAGGGTACAAAAGTTAATCTCGAACATACAAATGTGCCGGATGAGGATGTGGCAGAGTTTACAGAAGGGTGGAATGAATATTACTGGGGTGCGATTAAGGAATTTTTTAAATGAGTTACTTACAATGCGTTTAAATGTACGAGTTTGACTGCACGATTAAATCGCGATGATATTGACCTTATGGTCCCTGTTGGTTCCTTTGAATCTCTAGCCGCTGCTGTTAGAGCAGGTGCTGATTCTGTATACTTTGGAATAGGCAGGTTTAATATGCGGTCCAGGTCCTCTGTAAATTTTACTGCAGATGACCTGCAAAAAATTATGAGGATCTGCAGATCATTTAATAAAAAGGCTTACATTACACTGAATGTAGTATTCTATGACAGCGATCTGGACGAAATGAAGCGTACTGTCGACCTTGCAAAGAAGTATAGGGTCGATGCTGTCATAGCCTCTGACCAATCAGCCATACAATATGCGAAAGATGCAGGTATAGAAGTTCACCTGTCAACACAAGTAAATATAAGTAATACGGAATCCCTTAGATTCTATTCAGGTTTCGCTGATGTTGCCGTGTTGGCAAGAGAGTTAAATCTTAACCAGGTGACAGAAATTACGTCGAATATCCGAAGGCATCAAATCAAGGGTCCCTCAGGGAATCTAATGAAAGTGGAACTGTTCGCACATGGGGCCCTATGCATGGCTATTTCCGGAAAGTGCTATCTGAGCCTTCATAACCACAACCATTCTGCAAATCGCGGTGAGTGTCTGCAGGATTGCAGAAGGAGTTATGTAGTAAAGGATAAAGAAACGGGCTTTGAGATGGAATTGGACAGTGATTATATAATGTCGCCCAAAGATCTTTGTACCATTCATTTTATAAATAAAATTATCGATGCAGGTGTGAGAGTGCTCAAAATTGAGGGAAGAGCACGTTCTCCGGAATATGTCAAAGTAGTAACCGAATGTTATGATGAGGCGTTAAGAAGTATATGTGACGAATCGTATACTGAAGAGAAAATACTGGAATGGAAAAAAAGACTGGCTTCAGTCTTCAACAGAGGATTCTGGGACGGGTACTATATGGGCCAGCGTCTGGGCGAATGGAGTCACACCTATGGATCACGTGCTACAAAAAAGAAAGTTTATACGGCAAAATGCCTTAATTATTTCCCTAAAATGGGTATCGCAGAATTTTTATGCGAATCGGGAACCTTGAAAACAGGTGATGAAGTATTCATAACAGGACCAACAACAGGAGTGATCGAACAAAGTGTTAATGAAATTCGTGTAGATTTTGGTTCTGCCTCTGAAGCAAAAGCAGGTACACGGTTTTCAATGCCTGTGGATCGTAAAACAAGAAGAGCGGATAAACTTTACAGACTGACAGAAAAGGAATAGCTATAGGTATTTCAATATATTTTCGCGTCATATTTTTCAACCCAATAACTATCTCTATGAAAAACCCGTCTGTATCTTCCGTACTTATACGGATTCTTATGCTTTTGCTTTTAACTACAGCTGTTCAATGCAAAAGACAGAAAAAACTGGCTGATGAATTAAATCCCGCTTTCACAGAAAAGATCGCTGCTTTTACCTCCGGAATAATCTCATCGGAATCAACCATACGCGTTATACTTGCTGAAGATAATCCGAAGGCGGGTGACGTAAATGCGCCGGCACCTGACGGACTTTTCAGATTCAAACCTGAAATCAAGGGACAGGCAGTATGGGCAGATAAAAGAACCCTTGAATTCAGACCTGAAGGGAAACTGAAATCCGGACAGGAATATGAAGTGAGATTTAATCTTGGCGATGTCGCTGATGTTGAGAAACCTCTGTCTGTTTTTAAATTCGGATTTTCTGTAGTTAAACAAGAATTCGGATTAGTTATTAATGAATATCAAACATTGAATGAGAATGATCTCGTCTGGAACCGTATTAAAGGTTCAATAAATACATCGGATGTTATAGATAATGAAGAAATAAAGGAGTATTTTATAGCCCGTCAGAATAACAGGAAATTAAGATTTAAATGGGAGGCCGGAGAAGACCGGCGAAGCTTTTCTTTCACTATTGATAGTGTTGAACGAACAGAGACCCCGGGTAAAGTAATTATTGAATGGGATGCAACCAATAAATATGATCATATTAAAGGAAGTCATGAAACAGAAATACCTTCACTTGCAGATTACAAGGTTCTGGATGTAAGAGTAAATCATCAGCCCGAACAGTTTATTGA
>DATAEX010000412.1:0-5560 GCA_036257765.1 Bacteroidales bacterium | reverse complement strand
TCAATATTCCAATCGTTACATTTGTCGATCTTCCAGGATATTTGCCGGGTATCGACCAGGAACACGCGGGTGTGATCAGGCATGGGGCCAAAATCTTATATGCCTACAGTGAAGCTACTGTTCCCAAGCTTACGGTGATTCTCAGAAAAGCCTATGGCGGTGGATATATAGCTATGGGTTCAAGACACCTTCGGGCCGACTTTGTATTTGCATGGCCAACTGCAGAAGTAGCTGTTATGGGACCAGAAGGGGCTGCCAATATTATTTTCAAGAAGGAAATTACTGAATCAACCAATCCTGATGAAACCAGAAAGCAAAAGGTACAGGAATACAAGGATAAATTTGCCAATCCATACGTGGCCGCTTCAAAAGGCTATATCGACTCAGTAATCGAACCTGAGGAGACCAGGAATATCCTGCTGCATGCCATTGAAGTGTCATCTCAGAAAGATGTCAGCCTGCCACGAAAGAAACATGGAATTCCACCCTTTTGAAAATCATTTATTATGGAAGAAAAAAAGGACAAACAATCTGGCGATAATCATCAGGAGCTGAAAAAGATTTCGGTTATGGGTGATACTTATCTTACCCGCTATACCCGCAAATTTGAGAAACGCCAGCCCTGGACAAAGCCGAATGAAAAGGAGATCATATCGTTCATTCCCGGTACTATAAGGGAAATACTGGTTAAGGAAGGCGACGTTGTGCAAGCCAACCAGAAACTGATGGTACTGGAAGCCATGAAAATGATGAATTCCATAAATGCTCCGTTTGCCGGTAAAATCAAAACAATCAGGGTCCATATAGGCGATTGCATCCCAAAAGGAACTCTTATGATTGAATTTGAATAGAGCGAAGTCCTGCCTTGCGGGTCTTCAAGTATCCTGCCTGCCAATGTCACAGATCCTGCATTGGCAGGTTGGTTTTTATGAAGTGACTTATTTCATCATCTTTCCCTTCCAGGTAAACATTCCCGGAAAATGAGCCCCCGGCGATGGCGCTGCTCCACTGAAAAGTCCGTAAACCGATGAGCCGCTTCCTGACATGGAGGCATAAATGGCACCCATTTCATAAAACTTCGTCTTTAATTTGCCTATAAGAGGGTATTTTCTTATAATGCTTTCTTCAAAATCATTTATTATGAGATCTTTCCAGTCTTCAATAGGGAGACTTATCAGTTTTTCCAGTTTTTCAGTGGGCATAGCAGGAATAACCCCGGCATATGCCTCCGCCGTGCTTATATGAATGCCGGGATGCACTATAATAATTTCAAGATCAGCCGGTATGGGATTTATTTCTTTGAAAAGATTGCCGCGTCCAAAGCCAAGCATAGGACGATTCTTAATAAAAAAAGCACAATCACTGCCCAGTCTTGAAGCATACTCGCATAAATCATCCTCTTTTAAGTGCAGTTCAAAAATGTCTGATAACATATTAAGCATGAAGGCTGCATCAGAAGAGCCGCCTCCCAATCCGGCACCGGAAGGTATTACTTTGTGAAGATGAACATCCAGGGGAGGCAAATTGTACTCCGTTTTGAGCAGTTCATAAGCTTTTATGCAAAGATTTTTATCAGGAGGGCAATCAACTGCCAAACCTGAAACCGTTAGATTGACATTTCCGTTGCGGTGTAAGGGGATAAACTCCAATACATCAGTAAGATCTACGGGACAAAAAAGTGTTTCAATATCATGAAAACCATCCGGCCTTCTCCTTAAAATGTTTAAACCGATATTGATCTTACAGTTAGGGAATGAAATCATGAAAACTTGATTTATTATGGAATATAACCATTAAATATTTATAATTACCGGCATTTGCCCGTATAATTTTATCAACAAAAAATGTTAGCTGGTTTGAATAAAGTGTTTATAAACACTGGTTGTCCGGTTAACTTACACACATCATCATAGACTAATTTTGACAGTCTGAGAGAAAGCAAACAGAGAAAGATTATGGCACAGAAAAGACCCGTTCACAATTCATCCATAGCACCCGTTGGCATTGAGTTGGGAAAAATACCTCCGCAAGCTCTGGATTTAGAGGAAGCAGTACTTGGCGCAGTGATGCTTGAAAAAGATGCCATTCTCCAGATTATTGACATCATCAAACCTGAAAGTTTCTATAAGGAGGAGCATCAGAAGATATTCCAGGCTATTATCGACCTGACCTCAAATAACAGGGCTATTGACCTGCTGACCGTTACCGAAGAATTACGAAAAAAGAAACAACTTGAAGAAGTCGGCGGACCGGTTTATATCACCCAGCTAACCACAAAAGTTGCGTCGGCTGCGCACATAGAATTTCATGCCCGTATTGTAGCACAGAAATTTATCCAAAGGGAGTTGATAAGAGTTTCTTCCGAAATACAAGGCCGGGCATTTGATGAAAGTACGGATGTGGATGATCTTCTTGATTTTTCAGAATCGGAATTGTTCAATATCGCCCAGGGCAATATTAAAAAAGAATCGCAAAAAGTTAATGTTCTTATAAAAGAAGCCATTGTTCAGATAGAAGAAGCCAGTAAACGGGCTGACAGCCTTATTGGAATTCCCTCAGGATTTACAAAGTTAGACAGGCTTACCAATGGCTGGCAGAATTCTGATCTCGTGATCGTTGCAGCAAGGCCCTCCATGGGTAAAACGGCATTTGTACTGTCGATGGCTCGTAATATGGCCGTTGAGCATAACAGATCAGTCGCCGTATTTTCACTTGAAATGGCGTCGCTGCAGTTGGTAAACAGGCTTATAGTTGCTGAGACCGAACTACCCAGCAACAGGATCCGTAACGGTAAGCTGGCCGATTTTGAATGGGAACAGCTTGATTATAAGATTAAAAAACTTGTAGATGCGCCGATTTTTATCGATGATACTCCTGCGATCTCCATATTTGAGCTCAGGGCTAAGGCAAGGAGACTTAAAAGGCAGCATAACATGGATATTCTGATAATCGACTACCTGCAGCTTATGACCGGCACCCCTGATACAAGAGGAAACCGTGAACAGGAGGTTAGTACCATATCCAGGGCTTTGAAAGGAATTGCCAAAGAGCTTAACATTCCCGTTATCGCACTCTCCCAGCTTAACAGATCGGTTGAGATCCGTTCGGGCACAAAAAGACCACAGTTATCAGACCTTCGTGAATCAGGAGCAATTGAGCAGGATGCCGATATGGTTATATTTATCCATCGCCCGGAAAAGTATGGCCTGATGGAGGATGAAAACGGAAATTCCCTGCGTGGCATTGCTGAAATAATTCTTGCAAAACACCGAAATGGACCGATAGGGGATGTTTATCTTAAGTTCAAAGACGAGTTTGCCAAATTTACAGAGCTTGAGGAAAATTATCTTACTCCACTTGAAGACGTGGAAGCGCAGCCAGTAGCAGTTACCCGGGGATCCAAGATGAATAAAAATATTATTGGTGACGGATTCAGCAAGGAAGACCTCGGCACTCCCGATTACAGCGACGAGGTTCCTTTTTAATTCCTGATAAATTCGATAGCGCCAGGAATACCGGAATAACCAGTGTAGAATTCAAGCATATCAAGATCACAGCTTTATGAATTCCACCCTGCGATTCAGGGCTTTATTGGCTGGTAAATCGTTTGCAGCAATAGGTACAGACTCACCTTTACCGTCAGTTTCAATTCTGGAGGCATCAATGCCAAAAGTTTTTACAAGTTCGTTTTTAACGGATGCTGAGCGTCTTTTTGACAAATCAAGATTCGCATCATCTGCACCATCGCTGTCTGTATGTCCTATGATTTTAATTTTAACGTCCGGATTTTCCGTAAGTACAGTTGCAATACCCTTGAGCGTGCCGTATGACTCCGGCTTCACAACATCTTTATTCACATCGAAATAAATGCCGTAGCTGACCAGTTTACCCTCTGTGAGAAGTTTACTGCGCATGTCGGGATTTCCGACAGCAATCCTGATATTACTTACCATTGCGGCACCGTATTCAAATCGGATCCTGTCCATTTTCATTTCGGGATAGGGGAAAGCCTTAGGTAGGTCAAACATCTTGGTTTCATTCTGATATACTCTGACCCTGGTTTTCTGTACCCATATGGCTATGTGATATTTCTTTTCTTTATTTTGATGGTAAGCATCACCGTCTTTCTGCCCGCTTATATCATGATCCTGTCCTTCGTTATTATATGCACGGTACGACATCTCTCCATAATATGCGACATTCAGACAAAATCCGGATTGGCCGGGAATGGCACCGGGATCAACCGAATTTAAGTTGATACTCTTGATCATTCGGAATGCATATCCCTTCATACCCTCTTCATCCTCAGCTGCAGTTGGGATTACATCGAATTCCACCGTATAATTATCGGGAAGGTTAAGCAAGGCATCCGTCCATATAGCTTCATCACATGAGAAATTCATCCATTTTCCCGGAAACAGGTTTGTGGTTACCACTTCGGCTGATCCGTCGGTATTCCATAAGGCAGGAAAATCACCTACGGCATCCTGGCTGAAATCTTCAAAAAAGATAACCTTTTCACCGGGCACAAAATCATACTTGGAATAGGCTTCAAGTTTGGGCGCAGTTTCCTTTGGTTTTGATTCTGTTTTGGTTTCTGCAGCTTCTTCATCATTACTTTCTTCATCGTTACTTTCGGCATTCTCTTCTGATTCTTCGTCCCCTTCCGTGTCCTTATCCTTGTCTTTTTTGAAAACGCTGATCACGCCTTCTTCAGCCTCATCCAGTCCCTTGTCAATTCCCTGGTCAACTCTTTGGTTGGCTCTGTTGTTTGCCTGGCTTTTGATTTTACCCTTGATATCGATCTGAGCAATCGAGGTAATACTCATGCAAAACATGAATAAAAAGATGTAAAGTACGGTTTTCATGTGATATGTTATTGAAAGTTAAACTTTTTGGATGCTGCAATTATGTGTTAGAATCCTAAATGTAAGAAATCAGAATTGAAAAATCAAGGAGAATTGACGGAGAAGGGATTAGCTTTGATAAGAAGAAATAAATCCCCGGTGTTGCTCGGGGCGTCATTGCGAACCCCGGTTCCTACGGGGTGAAGCAATCTGTCTGCACAGGAAGTACAATGAACCGTGGTAGGTATGGGGGATTACTGCGTGATCTGACGGGGATTACTGCGTGATCCCTGAGGGGGGTCCCTGCATAACAAAATAAATCCCCGGTGTTGCTCCGCAACAAAGGTCTTTAAAATTTACGGGGACTTCAAGCGAGCTTGAGTCTCCCTAAATTTTAAAGCCCTGCTTCGCACGGGGATTTATTTTGTTCTGCGGAGAGGGGGGGATTCGAACCCCCGGTACCAGTTACCCAGTACGACAGTTTAGCAAACTGTTGGTTTCAGCCACTCACCCACCTCTCCATGACTGAACTATACCCTTTTCAAGGTTTCACAAAAGTATAAAATATGGAATCAATAGCAAAATAATCAAAAATTAGGGTCGGATCCGTATAAGTCACATATAATTAGTAAGTTATCGATTAAGAAATTAAATTGTTTTTTTCTTTCCTGTTGATATTTAGATTTTTACATTTATAACAAATGTATAAAATG
>DATAEX010000408.1:0-3082 GCA_036257765.1 Bacteroidales bacterium | reverse complement strand
CACTGCCTGTAAAATGAACCGGTAATCGTGAAGCCTCGGGATACTGCCGGACATTACGTTCAAAAAAATCCACAAAGCTGGTTTTAACAATTGATATTAATTCGGGTATGTCGCGATGATCATAAATAAACCGGGTAAATTGTGCGAGAAACCTGTTTGGAAAAGGTTTTTTATATACGTGGTCCATGATCTGGTAGGGTGACAGATTATAGGTGCTGAAGAAGTTTTCACGAATTGATGAAGAAAGCTGATTCTTTAGAAGATCAGCAATTAATTTTCGTCCGATTACGGCACCGCTGCCTTCATCTCCAAGCATATACCCAAGCGGTGATACATTCCTGACAATTTCCGATCCGTCGTAATAGCAGGAGTTCGATCCTGTTCCCAGTATACATGCTATACCCTCTTGTTTTCGGCATAATGATCGTGCTGCAGCCATAAGATCGGTGCTGACTGAAATCTCCCTGCACCGGAAAAATCGATCCAGGGCATTACGGACTGTCTTATTCACATCATTGTTGATGCATCCGGCTCCATAAAAATAAACGGATACCGTTCCTGTAACCGAAGGTGAAAACTCTTTTTTAAGAACATTGAAAATGCCTTCTTCATCCTGGTACATCGGGTTAATTCCTGAGGTGTTAATAACCTTTTCTGCCCTGTTATCATTTACCAGGACCCATGTTGTTTTTGTTGATCCGCTGTCAGCGATCAGCATCATAAACGGGTAATACGAAAATTTACGATATTTGGTAAAGATAGCGATTATTTAGGTAACGTAGGGGCGTGCCCTTGCGGCCGCCCAAAGCATAGAGTCACACCCTTGCGGTCGCTCAAAGCATAGGGTCATGCCCTCGCGGCCATCCGGATTTTACATGTAACAAAAATTTTCTTCAATGAGAATACAAAAAGTGGTATTTCTGGTTTTTTTAGTATGTTTCTTCATAAATGATTCGGATGCCCAGGATCGTATATTCAGGCTCGAAAGGCTTGCCGGTAAAAGATCGGATTTTGTTCCTGAAATGTTTGCTCAATGGAATCATACAGGCGGAGTGAAGATTGACAGTATAAGGGTGAACAAGGATAGCCTGCGGATTGATTTTTATTTTAATCCTTCAACGTCTCACATACCTGTCCGTTCTGACTGGGTCAATGAGCTCAGAAACAGGCTAAAACAAAACCTGGGCAGCCGATTCAGGAAGTATGCTATCAATCTTCGTTTACGGGGGCGAGCTATCGATGAATTCATACCAAATGTTTTCAGGGATTCAACTTTAAAAGCCGATGAAAAGCGTTATTCGGTACGATTTGAAGGCGTGCCGCTCGTAACACGCCCGAATCAGAATTATGCAAAAGGACTCACCGGTAATCATATTGCTCTCTGGCCAAGTCATGGCTATTTTTTCGATCAGCAGCTTGATCGCTGGCAATGGCAAAGAGCTCGCTTATGGCAGACTGTGGAGGATATTTTTCCCTGGACTTTTACATCATCTTACCTGGTGCCTATGCTTGAAAATGCAGGTGCTAACGTTTTATTGCCAAGGGAAAGAGACACACAGGTTAATGAAGTGATAGTTGATAATGATTTGATTAAACCTTCCGGTCAAATGATTTATGAGAGCAACGAATGGTATCCATCACCATATGGATTCAGATGGTCTGATACTTTGTTTTCATGGCAGAATCCTTTTTTGGAGGGGACAAGTCTTTCCGCTGAAATCGCAACAACCGATTCCTTAAAAGTTCTATATGTGCCCGATATTCCTGAGACGGGTTATTATGCGGTTTATATAAGTTATCAGAAGACACCGGAGTGTATTAGGAAAGTTCCCTATCTGGTGAATCATACAGGTGGAAATGAGAAGTTCTTTGTAAATCAGTGTATGGGATATGGTACATGGGTTTATCTGGGTACATTCCATTTTCTTAAAGGTATAAATTATGACTCCGGCTCTGTATCGATCAATGTTACCGGCATTAAAGGGATATTGAGCACTGATGCTGTACGATTTGGCGGAGGTATGGGCAATGTGGCAAGACGACCGGGAACAATGCTGATACCCAGGCAAAGATCAGCTAATGACGGTAAGGAAACACTAATTGCCTTGCTGGCCGATAGCATTCCTTACCACTGGAAAACAAGTGGTAAGCCAAGATGGATGGAAGGATCAAGGTATTATTTACAATACTCTGGAATGCCTGATACTCTGACCTATAATCTTAATGACGGAAAGAATGATTATAATGATGATTATATGTCTCGGCCGGAATGGGTAAATTATCTTGTAGGTCCTTCGAAATCTCAATATTCGGATAAGTATTCAGGCGGACTGAATATCCCCGTCGATTTGTCTCTGGCATTTCATACGGATGCCGGTATAACGGAAAATGATTCAATAATTGGAACGCTGGGGATTTACAGTACGGTGAGGAACGATGGATTTTTCCCTGACGGGCGGTCAAAAATGGCAAGCCGTGATCTGACCGACATAGTGCAAACACAAATTGTTGCTGACATCCGAAGTCTCATGAATCCAAAATGGACCAGGCGGGGATTATGGGACAGGGAATATTCCGAAGCATGGCGGCCGGTTGTACCCTCTATGCTGCTCGAGTTATTATCTCACCAGAACCTGGCCGACATGAAATTCGGCCTTGATCCGCGCTTTAAGTTTATTGCAGCCAGGGCTGTTTATAAAGGATTGCTCCGCTATCTGGCCTCTGAACAGCATCGGGACGTCGCAGTACAGCCTCTTCCACCCGA
Organism: Bacteroidales bacterium; assembly: GCA_036257765.1. Classification (GTDB taxonomy): domain Bacteria; phylum Bacteroidota; class Bacteroidia; order Bacteroidales; family UBA10428; genus UBA5072. The sequence goes on along the minus strand of DATAEX010000408.1, from coordinate 318 downwards.
TCATATGGCTATTGAGCGGATTGCCAGCAAAAATATCCGGCTCTCCTGGCTGCCAGTCTCTGATCCGCTTGAGGCGACTGCAGTTCCCGAAGGCTACATGGTATATATGAAGACTGGTGATAACGGTTTTGCTTCCCCTGTATATACCAAAGATAATTACCTGGTTATTGAGCTCCCGGAATGGAGCACTATTTATAGTTTCCATGTCACTGCTATTAATTCAGGAGGTGAAAGTATGCCGGGCGAAACATTATCCGTTTGTTTATCACCAGGAAATGATCCGCTGCTGATAGTAAATGCTTTTGACAGGATTTGCGC
>DATAEX010000407.1:0-10261 GCA_036257765.1 Bacteroidales bacterium | reverse complement strand
TAATAACCTTTCCCCCTTTTTGAGCCAAGTGTTCCGGACCGGCATAATTCATCATAGGCTTTTATAACTGTGCCGGGAGAGATTTTATACTGTTTAGAAATACTGTTAATAGAAGGGATCCGGTCATCTTCCCTTAAAATTCCTTTATCAATTGCTGAAATGATGCTTTCTTTAATCTGCTCATAAATAGGTGTAATTCCTTCGATATTTACAGAAATAATATTCATGCCTTTTTCCACAAATTTAGAAATATTTTTATATTTGTGAATAAGTATGAATAAGTATAACTAAGTATAAATAGGTTTTATAATAATTCTCTTATTATGGTACTAGTAGAAAATTATACCCTGGCAGTTCTGTTATGTATTCTGGCAATGATTTGCTGGGGTTCATGGCAGAATACTCAAAACCTTGCCGGTAAAAAATGGAGGTTTGAGCTTTATTACTGGGATTTTATTCTCGGCATATTTCTTTTTTCATTGATTATGGCGTTCACTTTTGGGAGTTTCGGTTCTTCAGGAAGGCCTTTTTCAGCGGATCTTAAACAAGCCGGAGTTTCACACCTGGCAAGTGCTGCATTGGGCGGGGCTATTTGGAACCTGGGCACACTCCTGCTGATCGCCGCCATTTCTATCGCTGGAATGTCAGTCGCGTTTCCGGTCGGAGGAGGAATCGGTTGGATCCTTGGAATTGCAGTCAATTACATCGGGAAACCTGAAGGAAATCCCTGGATTTTGTTTGGAGGGTCAGCAGTAATTGTTTTGGCCATCATTTTCAGTATGATTTCTTACAGAAAATTGGCCACTGCGCAGCATAAAACTCCTCTCAAAGGCATTGTGCTCTCGTTCGCGGCAGGAATTCTCATTGCATTTTTCTATAGGTTCGTAGCATCGTCACTTGACACTACATTTACTCCGGGAGAATCAGGAAAGATAACGTCTTACACAGCCGTAGTAATGTTCTCGCTCGGAGCCATACTTTCGACCTTCCTGTTTAATCCGATATTCATGCGAAAACCAGTACAGGGAGAACCGGTATATTTTAGTGATTATTTCAATGGCACCGGGAAAGCCCATTTTTATGGAATGTTGGGTGGTGCAATCTGGTGTCTTGGAAACTCGGTGAGCTTCATGGCCGTGGGTTCCGCCAGTCCTGCTATTTCATACGGTCTGAGTAATTCTGCACCGGTTGTTGCAGCTATCTGGGGAATATTCGTTTGGAAAGAATTCAGGGAAGCTCCATCCGGAACAGGAAAGTGGCTTGTTCTGATGTTCATTTGTTATCTCATTGGACTCGGACTAATTGTTTATTCAAGGCTTGGATAATCACTAATAAAAATCAAAAGTAACGGATATGAAATTTTTTGCAGCCACAACAGCCCTGTTTATGATGATTATACCTTGCCGGGCACAGATAAAACCGCATGAAGGTCCATCTGTTAATTTGACGCATGGGCGACTCGTAGTATCTGAGAACAATCGTTATCTGCAATTTGAAGACGGTACACCTTTCTTTTATCTTGGTGATACCGGCTGGGAATTCTTTCACCGCCTTAATTACAAAGAATCTGAAAAATACCTTGAAAACCGCAGACAGAAGGGATTTACTGTAATCCAGGCTGTAATACTTGCCGAACTTGATGGTTTAAACACACCAAACCGTAATGGTGACAGGCCACTCATTAACAATGATCCCACAAAACCAAACGAAGCATATTTCGCATACGTTGACAGCATAATCCGGCTGGCTGAGAAAAAGGGTATTTTTATAGGCCTTTTGCCAACGTGGGGCGATAAGGTCGACAGGGCCTGGGGCGAGGGACCTGTTGTATTTAACCCTCAGAATGCCACTGTTTATGGGAAATATTTGGGAACCCGGTATAAAGATTTTCCTAATATTATTTGGATTAATGGAGGAGACAGGTCGGGAGGCAAAAACAATGCAGCCGACGGAGATAATTTCCCTGTTTGGGATGCTCTTGGAAAAGCCATAAAATCGGCCGATCCCAATCATCTGATGTCCTATCATCCCTGGGGAGAAAACAGTTCATCACAATGGTTCCATAACTGCGACTGGCTCGATTTCAATATGATGCAGACAGGGCACGGGCAACGCAGCTATGCGATTTACAGTAAGCTAAAGGAAGATTATAATCGTAAACCCGTTAAGCCCTGCATGGATGGTGAACCACGGTATGAAGATCATCCGATTAACTGGAGGCCTGATTCACTGGGCTGGTTCAACGAAATGCACGTGAGGCAGGCGGCCTACTGGAACCTTTTTACAGGCGCACATGGGCATACTTATGGTTGTCATCCGGTCTGGCAAATGGCAGCTCCCGGAAGAGCATTCATAGGTTATGCGCGTCATTACTGGTATGATGTACTGGATTTACCCGGTGCATGGCAAATGTTGAATGTTCGCAGGCTTATGGAATCGAGACCTATGCTGAACAGGATTCCTTTCCAGGAAATTGTCACCAATCCCGGCGATGAGTATAGCTATATTATTGCAACAAAAGGTGAGGGTTATATTATGGTCTATAGTCCGCTTGGAAACGACATAGAACTAAATGGTAATCTTTTGAACGCAGTTACCTATACGGTTTCGTGGTATGATCCGCGCTCGGGAAAAACAAATTCACCCGGCACCGTTCAGAAACAGCCTGTTATGAAATTCAGCCCGCCTTCACGGGGTCCGGGATTTGACTGGGTTCTTATTCTTGATGAGAAAAAATGAAAACATGCAAATCGGCGTAAGTACATACACGTACACATGGTCGTTTGGAGTACCCGGTTCCGAACCGAAAGTTAAAATGACACCTTATGATCTGATCAGACGGGCTTCTGAATTTGGTATTGATTGCATACAAATAGCGGATAATTATCCACTTCATCAGCTCACCGACACTGAGCTTCATACATTAATGGAATACGCCCACCAGATAGGAATAACCATTGAGGTCGGTTCAAGAGGATTGACAGGTGAAAATCTTGAAAAATACCTGAAAATAGCCGAAAAGCTTTACTCTCCAATCCTCCGGATGGTTATAGATCAGGAAAATTACCGGCCTGAGCCTGAAGATGTCGTTGCAATAATACGAAATGCACTACCGGAACTCAAAGCACGGAATATTATTCTGGCTCTTGAAAATCATGACAGGTTGCATGCCAAAGTATTCAGAGAAATTGTTGAAAGTATAGCAAGTGAATTTGCAGGGATCTGTCTGGATTGTATCAATTCAATGGGCATTGGCGAAGGTATAGAAACGGTGATTGATATTCTGGCACCTTATACGGTCAATCTTCATGTAAAAGATTTCAATGTAAAGAGGGTTTATCACAAAATGGGATTCATAATCGAAGGCACACCTGCTGGAAAAGGACTGCTCAATATGGAAATGATATTGGAAAAACTTTCAAAAAACAGTAAATGCCGGAGTGCTATACTTGAGCTATGGACACCTCCGGAACAGAATATTGAACTCACAGTTGCAAAAGAGCATCGATGGGCTATCGAAAGTATCGGATATATGAAAAAAATGATACTCAAATGAAAAAGAAAATCACTATTGCAGGGGCCGGAGGCAAAATGGGGATCCGGCTTACCCGTAACCTGGTGCATTCGGAATATGAAATGAATTATCTCGAAGTAAGCAGCACCGGAATTGAGAAGCTGAATGAAATTGGGGTTAGTGTCTCGGATGAGAATACAGTCATTCCAGTTTCAGACGTTGTAATCCTTGCAGTTCCCGATATTCTTCTTTCCAGAATTTCAGCTCAGATCATTCCTCTCATGAAAGCCGGATCACTGTTAATGACCCTTGATCCGGCAGTAGCCAGAGCAGGCCGGTTGTACCTGCGTGAAGATATAGCTTATTTCATAGCTCATCCTTCACATCCTTCGGTGTTTAACTGGGAACCTTCAGCTGAAGCGCAAAGGGACTTCTTTGGCGGCTATCTTGCAAAACAAACTATTGTATGCGCTCTCATACAGGGCAAGGAAAAGGATTACCAGTTGGGTGAAGACATTTCAAAATTGATGTATGCCCCTGTTTCGAAGGCATTTCGCATAACAATGGAGCAAATGGCTTTGCTCGAACCAGCCCTTGTTGAAACGCTGTCTTCATCATGCCTCGATCTGGTACGGGAAGGAATGGAGGAAATAATAAAACGGGGAGTTCCGGCAGATGCTGCCAGAGCGTTTTTGCTTGGACATATTAATATTCAACTTGCTGTTCTTTTTAAAGAATTGCCTGGTGCGGTATTTTCCGATGCAGCCAACAAAGCTCTGCAGCGTGGCAGAATGATCCTTTTCAAGGAAGACTGGAAGAAGATCTTTGAACCCGAAAATGTACTTCAACAGGTAATTGATATTACGTAAAAACTATTTATGAAAAGATTAAGGTTTGCTGTTTTCGGATGTGGTTTCTGGGCCAGGTTCCAGATTGGCGCCTGGACCGAAATCGAAGGTGTGGAGCTTGTTGCACTCTATAACCGCACTTTGTTGAAAGCAAAAGCTCTTGCAGAAATTTACAGGGTACCTGTAGTTTATGATAATGCCGAGGAATTGCTCAACAAAGAAAAGCTTGATTTTATAGAGATCATCACCGATGTGGATACTCATGAACACTTTACCGCTTTGGCAGTCAGGCATGGCGTAAAAAACATTATTTGCCAGAAACCTATGGCGCCTTCATTTGAGGCGGCAAAAAGAATGGTGGATTTGTGCAGGGCTGAGAAAGTGAATTTATACATACATGAAAATTACAGGTGGCAGGCCCCGATCCGCCGGTTCAAACAAATACTGGATTCTGGTATAATAGGTAAGCCATTCAAAGCAAGAGTCACCTTTTTGTCAGGTTTTCCCGTTTTTGAAAATCAGCCATTTCTCGCCGAGCTTAAACAGTTTATTATTACCGATATGGGTTCTCATATCCTCGATGTGACGAGGTTTCTTTTCGGCGAAGCGAAATCGCTGTGGTGTCAGACGAGGAGTATAAATCCCGGAATCAAAGGCGAGGATCTGGCCGTTGTTATGATGGAAATGAATAACGGTATGCCGGTGTATACCGAAATGTCTTATGCATCAATAGTAGAACATGACTCATTTTCCACAGTGTTTATCCTCGTTGAGGGTGAAAAGGGATCAATTTATCTTGGACCAAAATTCGAAATAAGAACAACAACCAAAGGGGGAACACAATCTGAAAAAGTGAAGTTTCCTTCCTATTCCTGGGCCGATCCCGATTATATAGTCAATCATGAAAGCGGCATACCTTTAAGCCGGAATATTTTGTCAGATATGCTGAAACAAGGCAAAGCGGAGAATACAGGCGAGGACAATTTTGAAACGGTAAAACTTGTATGGGCTTGTTATGAATCAGCGGCTACAGGAAAAATAATCAGACTTAATGATTTCGGAAAAGGTTGATTTTCTTCAGGGACGCTTAATCACAATCCCGGCTTTATATTCCTCGGTTTTATGAGGATTATTAAAATCAGGGTAAGGCTCTAAAGCGACAAATGATATTCTTAAACCCTGTATAAGGGTATCCAAGGTACCAAGTCTAAGGTCGGCCTGTACAGGACTGTTCCGGAAATCATCAATGGTGAACCGTGCGGTAGCCTCTCCCGCCCAGATACACACTACATTTTTCGGACAACGTGAATCACTAAGCACCGAATCAAAACATACCCGGTTCTGTTTTGCATAATCCTGAATACAGCTCCTGTAATCGATATAAATCGTGTCGTTGAGTCCAGTACCGGAATACATTTTGTAATTCATTTCATATCCCATCGAAACAGGAAGAAGGTCTTTTGTATCCTCACTTTTATCGCACGATGCAAAGTAAAAGACACCAGCAAGCAATATTATCCGGAACTTCATCATACTTTTCGTTTTTTATATTGATGATGAACTAATTAAAAAGGTTGCGCAGAAAGATTTGTTTGATCTAATAGCCTATAACCCATAGAACCTTCTCTTCAAATGCGCATTTTTCCACCAGTTCAATCAGATCTTTATTCACTCCGATGATTTTTCGGTTATATTCTTTCCAGTAAGTGATCCATTGCGAATCGACATCTTCGAGTTCAGCCAGAAACTCTTTACCCATAAAGCGACTGCTTATAAGATTTGTAAAATCTGCAGCATGCTGAAGTGATTCAAAAGTTTTCAGGCAGGCCTTCAGCTCATTGAGCAGAACAATTATTTTACGGGAATTATATTTTGTGCCTGCAAAATAATCGTACACTTTATTTGCCTCTTCAAAGCAGGGCTGAAAAAGGTAAAAAACGGGACTATCGAGATATTTCGATTCTACATCACACCGGTTAAAATTATCATTATCGCCTGTAAGGTTGAATTCAACAAAGTTGAGAAGATCGGCATTATATAGTTCAATATGCATTCGGGATTGCAGCTGAATGAAATCTGACTAAAAATATTAAATCCATTACACAATTCAAAATTTTTTCTTTGAGGCTGTTATTTTCACTATTTTTAACGACGTTCATCGAAATTAACATTAAATGGAATCAGCCGAAATTTTCAGAAAGGAAGCCCATAATCTGGTCGATTGGATTGCAGACTACTACAATGAAATCGATAAATATCCAGTAAAAGCATTGTGCAAACCCGGATCGGTTTTTAGTCAGATCCCCGATAATCCACCGGAGCATCCCGAGGAAATGAAGAATATATTCAGCGATTTTGAAAATATTATTCTCCCTGGAATTACCCACTGGCAAAGTCCTTCGTTCTTTGCATATTTTCCAGCCAATTCGAGTTATCCTTCAATACTGGCTGAATTTCTTTCATCCGCGCTGGGAGCCCAATGTATGAAATGGGAAACATCACCGGCCGCTACGGAACTGGAAGAGGCTGTAATGATATGGCTCAGAAAAATGACGGGTCTGCCCGGTCATTTTGAAGGCGTCATACAGGATACTGCATCCACATCAACATTATGTGCAATACTTACATCAAGAGAGCGTGCTTCCGGATTCCGTATCAATACCGAAGGTATGGAAAAGCAAGCAATAATGCGTGTGTATTGTTCTGCTGAAGCTCACTCTTCCGTCGAAAAAGCCGTAAAAATTGCCGGCATAGGTAAAGATAACCTTGTAAAGATAGGCTTTGACAGTGAATTCCGGTTGAAACCCGATCTGCTTGAACAAGCCATTAAAACTGATATAAGAATGGGATTTAAGCCGGTTTGTGTTGTGGCGGCCCTTGGGACAACAGGATCTACAGCTGTTGATCCATTACCTGAGATTGCATCAATTTGTAAACAATATAATTTATGGCTTCATGTGGATGCCGCAATGGCCGGTTCGGCACTGATTTTACCGGAATACCGCTGGATGATAAAAGGCATTGAGCACGCCGACAGCCTCGTATTTAATCCTCATAAATGGCTATTTACTAATTTTGACTGTTCCGCTTATTTTGTAAAAGACAGTGAAACCCTGATCAACACTTTCAAACTGGTTCCTGAATATCTGAAAACACAAATTCCTGAACATGTAAATGATTATTCAAACTGGGGTATCCAGTTGGGAAGAAGATTCAGAGCGCTAAAATTATGGTTTGTTATCAGATCTTTTGGTACAAAGGCCTTACAGGACAAGTTGAGAAAACATATTGCAATTGCTTCTGAATTGAAAGATAAAATTATCGGACATCCGGATTTTGAAATCATGGCCCCCGTTTTATTCAACCTGGTTTGTTTCCGTTTTCATCCATCCGGGGTAAATGATGTTTCGGAACTGAATGAAATCAACGAGAAACTTCTGCTTTCTCTGAACAAGACCGGTAAAATTTATATTTCACATACAAAATTAAACGGGAATTATACGTTAAGGGTAGTAACCGCCCAGACAAATGTAGATTTTCATCATGCACGTAAAGCCTGGGATTTGATAACTGAAACAGCCGCTAAAATGTTTTTAAAAAAATAAGAAATGACTCAACCCATCAAAGCAGTTGAATCTGTTTACAGGAAATGGAGCAATTCGAAACCCCTTTCAATAGAGCCTCTTCCGGAATCAGGCTCGTACAGAACATATTACAGGATATTATCTTCACAGGGAACCATATTGGGTGTGCATAATGCCGATAAACGTGAGAACCAGGCGTTCATTTATTTGAGCAGCCATCTGAAGAGAACCGGAAACAGTGTGCCGGAAGTATTGTATGCTGATCTTGAAAACAATGTCTACATAGAACAGGATCTCGGAAATATCACTATGTTCGAGCACCTTGCCGGCATCAGAAAAAAATCGTGCACCGATGAAGATATTATTAATCTGTATAAAAATGTAATTGATGCAATGCCCGGGCTCCAGGTCAGCGCTGCTAGCGATCTGGATTATACGCAATGTTATCCCAGGGCTGAATTTGACGTGCAGAGCATGATGTGGGATATGAACTATTTTAAGTACTGCCTTCTGAAACCACTTAAAATCGATTTTTTTGAACAGGATCTGGAAGACGATTTTGTGAAGATCGTGAAATGGTTAATCGATGCAGAGCGCTCATCATTCATGTTCCGTGATTTTCAATCGCGCAACATAATGATTGCAAATGATAGTATGTATTTTATTGATTTCCAAGGCGGAAGAAAAGGTCCCTTACAATACGATCTGGCATCGCTGCTTTTCGAGGCTAAAACCAGATTATCTGAGGATATCCGGAATACCTTGCTCAATTACTACCTGGATGTATTCAGCAAAAGGTTCAGTTGGTTTAACGCGGAACAATTCGTCGAGTTCTATTATGGATTTGTTTATCTGCGATTGATGCAAGCAATGGGTGCCTATGGTTTCCGCGGATACATAGAAAGAAAACCTTTGTTTCTTCAGAGCCTGCCCTATGCAGTGAATACATTGAAATGGCTTATTGAAAAACATCCCATCCCGCTTAAACTGGCAAGTCTTCAGGGAGTTTTTGAAAGGTTAATTGCCATGCCGCAGGTTAATCTGCCCGAAATAAGCAAGGATACATTAACTATAACGATCAATAGCTTTTCCTATAAAAACGGAATTCCCCAGGATCACTCAGGGAATGGCGGCGGATTTGTATTTGATTGCAGATCTCTCGATAATCCGGGAAGGTACGAGGAATATAAAGAGTTCAATGGTAAAGATAAGCCTGTGATTGATTTTCTTGAATCAAAGACGGAAACGGGTGAGTTCATAGGGCATATTTTTCCGCTGATTTTCAATGCTGTTGAAAATTACACGAAAAGGGGATTTACTCATCTGATGGTAAGTTTTGGATGTACTGGCGGACAGCACAGGTCGGTTTATTTTGCTGAAAGACTTGCTGCTGAACTGAAAGTGAAAACCAAAGCCAATATAGTTGTGGTTCATAATGAACTTGGCAAGAAAAGCACGAATAAATGAAGGCCATGATACTGGCTGCGGGTAAAGGAACCCGTATGCTGCCGCTTACTGAAAAAATGCCTAAAGCCTTAATTGAAATTCAAGGCGTTCCTTTAATTGCACATACAATATTATACCTGAAATATTATGGTATAACTGATATAATAATAAATGTACATCATCATGCTTCTCAGATAATTGATTTCATCAGGAATAATAAATCCTTCGGATTGAACATTGAATTTTCGGACGAATCGGATCTTCTGCTTGATACAGGTGGCGGCCTGTATAAAGCAAGACATTTTTTCAATCCGGATGAGCCTTTTGTTCTTACATCTTCAGATGTGATAACTGACCTGAACCTGAAGAATATGGTCGATGCTCATAATCTGAAAAATCCGCTCGCAACACTGGCAGTAAAATACAGAAAGTCATCGCGGGATTTTTTGTTTGATGAGGATTACGGGCTTTGCGGTTGGCATAATAATGTTACAGGAGAATCCAGAACAATAAAGGAAGTGAAAGATCCGGTAAAAATTGCATTCAGCACAATTCATATAATTAATCCGGAACTATTTGACCTGACTATCGAGCGAGGGCGATTTTCAATAATAGATCTTTATCTGCGGCTTGCTTTAAACCACTATATTACCGGATATGAGCATAATGAATCGGCATGGTTCGAATGCGGGAGATTCGAGAACCTGGAACAGCTGAACAAAATGAAAGAAATCGGGGCAATTTATAAAATATACCATTAAAGTCAGGAAATTAGTATTTTTGCAACATGGAAGAGAAAGTAAAGGAGTGGGGAGAGCGTTTTGCGAAAGCGACTGCGGAAGAGATTCTTGAATATTTCAACGCCGAAT
>DATAEX010000204.1:0-3385 GCA_036257765.1 Bacteroidales bacterium | reverse complement strand
ATCAATGATCTCCTGATTGACATTTGAAGGAATTGCGGGACATCCGAAACTTCGGCCAGCCCGTCCGTATTTTTTTATATATTCATAGGATACATATTCGGCGCCATGCATAACAATGGAGCGTTTAGCAGCATTGTCATTAAATCCGGTATCCACGCCCAACATTAACATTGAATAACCTTGTCCGCCCCGGTAAGCATTTCCGGTTATATAAAAACCCAATGCACTCTGATGGGATTGCATCCGGTTTGAAAACCGGCTTGCATGCAGATCGCCTGAATTTTTGCCATGTGCAACGAGGCTTTTTTGGATTATTATATATTGATCAAGATCGATAACAAATAGGCGTTTTTCTGTTGAAGGAAGGCTGTAATCAATAATTGTAACCAGATTCGTTTTTTTTATTAATCCCGCATCCGCAAGAATTTTTTGACCTCTTTGTGCAATTTCAAAGGCTTCATGGTTTAGTGTGGTATCATGCAATGCTGCATAAGAAAAGGAAAGAGAAAATCCATCTCTTATGGGCGGATCTTCCGAAACAGCATTATACGATTGCAAGGAAACAGAAATTATAAACACTACAAAAGGTAAGAAGATATTATGCCTCATGCCGCTTAGTTAGTTTCATAAAATTAAGAATAATTTCATATTTAAGCTGATGGCATAGAAATTGTGCACTTATTGTATCCAAAATCATAAGAAAGTGAAACAATTAACGATTTATATACTGATGATTATTTCATCAGTCCCGGCCTATGCCGGCTTCCGTTCAAAGCTTCCTGTAAAATGGAGCAAGATCTCGACCTCTGAGTTCAGTATAGTTCCGTCCGGCACTGATGCGAATGCACCGGCAATTGTGCTTTGCGATTACGGCGATATTGAAATCACCAACCGGACTTTTTATACCCGTCATACCCGGATTAAGATACTGAATGATGAAGGATTGAAATATGCAACAATTGAAATTCCTTATCGTTCGAAAAACAGGCACGATATATTCCTTGATTTGAAAGCTCAGACTCTCGCACTTGAAAATGGCAGGGTGGTTAAATATAATGTTCCCCCGGGATCCATTGAGGACATTCGGATCAATAATACATGGAGTAAAAAGAAGCTTACTTTTCCAAGGGTTAAGCCCGGCACAATTATAGAATATAAGTACAGAATTGCTTCGCTGGATTTCGAAAAGCTCGATACCTGGTATTTTCAGCGTGAAATACCAGCAATCTGGAGCGAGATCCGGTTTAATGTTCCTACGCCTTTTACATACCTTGTCAGTTTTGAGAATAACAGAGAACTCGGTCCGGATGAAGAAGCGGTTTACGGTGAAAAGTTGCAATGGCTTTACAGCACAAGAGCCAGGCCAAGACGTTTTAAGCTTATTGAGAACAATTTCCTGTTATTTAATACAAATGAAAACAGATATAAAGTGTGGGCATTAAGTAATATGCGGAAAAAAATTGTCATGAAAAATCTGCCTGGTTTATCACGGCAAATTACCGATGAGCCATTAACTCAGCTTTATCCGCAGGTACGTTTCGATTTATTTGAATCAGCAGGAAATCTGCCAAGGATGTTCCGTCCCTTATTATTGACAACTCATGAACGTTACGAAGAAATGAGTGAAATGGATCTGCATAGTGACAGGGAATTCATAGGATATGTGCATTTCAGATTGAAAACCTGGTCACAGTACAGCGAATATTTGTTAAATCATGAGAAATTCGGACAGTATCTGCAAAAAAGTGCCGGCCGCGCTGATTTAATCAACAACCAGGGTGCTGACGAACTGCATAAGGTGAATGCAGTTTATCAGCTCGTGAAAAGTAAGTTCACCTGGAATGGCGAGTACTCACAATTCGCACAACAGGATTTCAAAGATTTTTTAGAAAAGAAGACCGGTTCCTCTGCCGAATTAAACCTGATTCTTGTGAATCTCTTCAGGCAACAGGGCTTTAAAAGCTATCCGGTGCTGATAAGGACAGCTGACCTTGGGATGCCTGAAAAGCTTTATCCTGTTAAGGACCAGTTTAATCATGTAATTGCTTCGGTTGAAATCGGAGGCAAATTATATATGTTTGATGCTACAAGCAGATCTAATGAACTCAATAAACTCAATAAGCTGGACATCGGAACTGATGGATGGATTGTGAGGCAGGACAATCCGGGCTGGATCCGGATTTACGCTGCTGAACAAGAGTTTAAGGCAGATGATGAAGTTCCGGTTTTCGAGCTGTAATGGTTGATGGTTGAAACTGCAAAAAGTTTATCTTTGACCTTTATTCAATTTAGATGAGATCGATCTTAGCTATTCTGTTTACAGTATCATTACGTCTTTCCATTGTTGCTCAAAACATTCCAGAAGGCTATTTACTTCAATACCAGCAAAGTTTTAATTCAGGTAAAGCACTTGAAGATTTTGAAATGGTTAATCCCGATAAATGGGGAGTTTTTAAGACGGGATCCAATTTCTATCTGCAATGTGCTGCTGCTGATTCGATATCTGAAATACCCGCAAACGTTGGTGTACTCATTAACAGAATTTTCGGAGATTTTATTTTGGAAGCCGATGTTTTGCCTTTAAAAGACAGTTCAGGTGTAGCTGAAATTTGCTTATTCCTTGGATACCGGAATCTTTCAAAATTTTATTTTGTACAACTTGCAAATATAGCAGACAGCGCAACAAATGGTATATTCCTGGTAAAAAATGGCTTTAAAGCCAGACTAACTGGCGAAGAAGAAAAGACTGCCTCATGGAATCAGGCAAAATGGCACAAAATCAGGCTTGTCAGGGATATAATAAAGAGAACCATTATCGTTTACCTTGATAATATGATCGTTCCCCAGATGCTGATAAAAGATTACGAATTGATTATGGGTTCGGTTGGTTTTGGAACCAACGCAGGTTCGGCACGGTTTGACAATATTAAAATCTGGGCACCTACGGTATTGACCGAAGACGAGTTAAAGGAAATGGAATAATTATGGTTAATATCTGCTTTCCCTTTCCTTCGCCTCTTCAATCCATTGTGGGACCACAGTCTTTATAAACTCAGCTTTATCTTTTTTAAATTTCGACATATCCAGGCCAATGAACTTTTGAGCCAGTTCTTTTGTGGCGATATCGGGATAAGGTACTTCCTCGTTAAAGCCAAGTGAAGACATAATCCGGGCAAGTTCAATCCGGGCTTCCTGCCCTTTATTTATTCCGGACGCTATAATACGACTTATTTCAACAGGTGCATGGAACGAATTGCCATGGCCAGCTGCAGCATAATCCCAGCGCCATTGGGCTTGCCTGATAAGTTTCAGTGCCTTCTCCATTTTATCATCAGTCGCTCCGAGATCCCATGCTTTTTTGGCTTCAACATGCGCTCTTACAAGC
>DATAEX010000403.1:0-5048 GCA_036257765.1 Bacteroidales bacterium | reverse complement strand
AAGTTCTTTAATATCACTCCCCGCGATCCAATCGGCGTACTGTGCAACCATATTACCTGCTTCACGCAAAAAATCACCGGCCGTATTCCATGTGATCCTAGACGGACTATATAACTCTTCCCATAAGTTCCTTTTCCCGTTTATGATATCGGCAACAAGTATACCTCCAATTGTACCGTGTGTCATACCGTTTCCGGAATCACCTGTAATAATATAAATATTATCGTCACCCGGATTTTTCCCGATGAAACCTAACGAATCGATAGGTTCCATTACCTGACCCGACCACTTGTATTCAATGCTTTCTACAGCAGGAAATTTTTTCCTGGTCCATTCCCAAAGTGATTCATAACGGTTTGTTTCAGGAATATCCTCCTTGTCTGCCTGCCCGACTTTGTGATCTTCGCCTCCTACAATCAGCAAATCATACAGGTCATCAAATTCCTGCAATCTGACATAATGATATGGCTCAGTAACCCATTTGCTTCTTATATTCCCTGTATCCCACCATAATGAATAGGAGAGAGCGCCTTTTAATATTTTTGCACCTATTACATAGGTCCGGTACGGCCATTGCTTGGTATGCATTGTAACGAGATCATTGACCGGTGTGTTGGTGGCGACAACTATATGATTTGCCTTTATTGAATAACCGTTTGCCCTGGCACCCTTTTTAGTTATTTCTTCTGCCTTTGTTTCGGTGTAAATCTTACTTCTTTTTTTTGTAATTGCATCGGCCAGTCCGCTCAGATACAGCAAAGGATGGAACTGACCCTGGCCTGGAAATTTGATACATCTGCTCTCTGTCAGATTTTCAATTCCGGGAACCTTCGGAAGAACTTCGGTAAACAAACCAAGCCGGCGGGTAGACTCATATTCCTTTTCGAGTGTTTCAATTTTATCAGTGTTGTGAAGGAATAAATAGCCCGGAATACGCTTAAAACCGCATTGTATTTTTTCAAGTCGAATCGTATTGTCAATCCATTGAAGGGCAGTCATGTGGCTGTTTGCTGCGAGCATTGCCTTTCGTTTTCCGAAAATTCTTTCAAGCTCAAAATACCTGTCATCAAGGGCGTAAGTGATATGAGCTGTTGTGCGTCCGGTTTCACCACTTCCCAGGTATCCGTCATCTATAAGAGTGACATCTCTGCCAGTTAATGAAAGACAATATGCAGTGGAAAGGCCTGATATGCCTCCGCCAATGATGAGCACATCTGTCTCGATTGATTTTTTCAGCTTTTGATACGCAATTGGTTTTGAAGATGCCGTCCAGAATGAATAATTCTCACCTGAAGTTATGTTGGGGTTTATCGGATCGTGCCTGAATTCCTTCATTTGACCTGTCTGTTAAATTTGCATATAAGACTCAGACAATTTCATGAATTCCTGAGGTATACCATTTAACAAATGATATTCGGCTATGTTCAGCTTTCAGGCATTTTCAGCGAATCCGAAGGCTTTTATCAAATTCTTTCAAACCGCTTACAGCATGCCGCTTAATTCATCGATTACCGGTATTTGTCCTTTGAGTACCTTTTTTTTAGCCTCTTCATAATTGAACCACTCCGCGCGGTCGATCTCAGGAAACTTTTGATATTTTCCCGACTTTGGCGGCCATTCCAGTTCGAAAGTATTACTTTTAATTTTACTGGTATCTATATCTGCTTCAACTGCCCATGTAATCACAGCTTTTCCTCCATTTTGCCTTACCGGTTTAAGCCCGATAAAATCGCCTTCAATCCTGATACCTGTCTCTTCGAAGAACTCACGCTTTGCAGCTTCAAAGGCATCCTCAGTATCGTCATATTCACCCTTTGGAATCGACCAGGAATTCAGGTCTTTATTCCGATAAAACGGTCCACCGGGATGCACAAGTAAGTATTCAATTTCCTTTCCTTTTTTTCTATACACAAGTATTCCGGCACTTTTTTTCATAAGATTCCTTTTTTAAATTCTTCAGGTTTCAGTCTTCAGCCTTTTATTTCGCAGCTACGCTGCCGACGCTAAACAAGTCCTAATTTCTAAATACTAATTTCTAATTTCTATAAGAACGTATAACTCAACTTCACAATAAACGCATGTTCGGGAAAAATATCAAACATATCACTGACCTGTCTGCCGAAGGATCTGTGATATGGCGAATCTCCGCGCGGAGGAAGAGGGCTGATGTAATCATCCTTGTTCCTTCCGTGACTCCAGACCACATAAAGCGTTGAACCCGGGAGATACTCCCATCGCATAACCAGATTAGTTACGAGACTTTTTAATGAAAAATCAAGTTGCTTTGGATAATTCTCCGCGAAAACCAGTTCATCAGAGTTAATGAGTATCTCAAAATCCTTATAAATTCCTTTTGCAAGGAAAAACTGCCCGTAAAATTGAAGCGACAGATCAGGCGAAAATGAAAATGAACTTCTTAGTGTAAAATCAAGTGCCTTTGTATCGCGCTTGCCAAAAACCGGAATATAATAGAGATTATCATGATAGGGCGTTATGTTGCTGAATCGGGAAATTAATTGCGTATTGCTGCTGAATGGTATATATTCCAGTGGAGTAATCTGGTCAGGCGGCATTGAATGTTGACCTACATGCACTGTCCCGTTCTCTATCATGAAGCTTTCATTTGAAGCCCAGGCAGGAACCTTATTTTCTGATTCCCCTGAAATACCACCCGAAAGAGTGAAACTCGTGCCGATATTCCAGTTGCCCTGCAGTCTCAGGGCAAGCTCCAATCCATTTTTTCCGATTACCTCATAATCGAACGACGGAGTAAGTTTCCAGTTTTTTCTCTGATCGGTGCTGTACTCTATAAAAAAACGGAGATCTGAAGGCCTCATCCACGGACCAAGTCCTCTTGTTTCATATATATCATAACCTCCGAATAGCTTGGTCATGTCTGCTCCCAGGCTAATGATACTGAAGCTTTTTGTTGTCCATTCTGTCTCAATTTCAACCATATCTCCCAGGTCGAGCCAATTATCAAATGAATATCTCTGAAGCGCAAATAAACCCGTAGTTGCCCTTTGAAATATGCCGAATGGTTTACCATGGTTTATTTCGTAATTCCATCTTGTCATTATCTCGTAAAAGTTACTCTCCTGCAACTGTCCGATATCATTGGGATTGAACCGGTCCGAATAAAAAAGCAGGGCAAATAAACCGTTTAGTGTTCCTTGTCTTTTGCTTAGTTCCAACCGTCCGCTGTATCCTGAAGCTGCCTTAACTCCATTAATCCCCGGATCACGATGTGTAAAGGCTGTCATTCCGGAGATACCATATTTGTTATTTTTATTCCTGAAGTCCCAATCGATTCCTCCGGCAACGCTTTTCAGTCTTCCGTCCTCATCTTCCGAACTATTAACAAGCACAGAGGCCATTCCGCCTATTGATGAAAAGTTGCCCAGTTGCTGGCTTAAACGGGCAAGACCATAGTTGTTTGCGGGATCAAAATTTTCTCCTGTTGAAGCTGCCAATAATCCGAAGGCTAATTTTCCTTCAGTTCTGCCGGATAATTTAGCGGCACCGATTATGGGATTGTTATTCCCGATGCGGCGTGAATAGAACATGGTTCCCGGGCCGATTGAAAATTCGAAAATATCTACGCCTTCAATAAAAAACTGCCGTTTTTCCGGGTAAATTGTTTCAAACGCGGTTAAATTTAATACTGCAGGATCGGATTCTATCTGTCCGAAATCCGGATTAACGGTCATATCAAAAGTCACATTCGGACCCAGACCGATTTTTACATCGCCGCCCGCGTCAAACCGGGTTTCATACGAAGTTTTTCCAGGAATGGATTTGCTTTCTGATGTATTCAGACTGGTTAGCACATAAGGCCTGATCTGTATGTTTTTCCTCGGTTTAAGCTCATTGATTTCTATTATCCGGTTGAAATTGGCCACAAGGTTCGTGCGTTCTGTCCGCGGTATCATGGGCCATTCGGAAACTTCGCCTAATCTGGCTATACGCCTGGTAAAATGAATTCCCCAGGTCTGTGTTTCGGCCTCCGGAAAGCGCAGCATGCTGTATGGAATCCTGATTTCGGCGACCCAACCATCTTCATTAATTCTTACAGCGGAATACCAGATAGCATCCCAGGATACATCGAGACCAGGTGGCAGCTCCGGAGCAGCTCCTGTCCCGTTGTCCTCGAATCCCATAATATCAGTGCTGGTTCGCTGGCCGTCAAGCTGTACTCCTGCTGCACTGATCCCGAAAGTATAGGCATTCCTCCTGTTAAGATATGAATCAATTGAAATTAGAAGCCAGTCCGCCCTGTTGTACTCATCTCTCCTGCCAAGTGCGCTTTCAACACTTTCCGGTTCGTCAAACATATGTGCCCCGATGTAAAGGCCATTTTCACCAAAAATTACCCTTATCTCCGTATTCCTTGACGAAGGTGTGCCTTCAGAAGGTTCCAGTTGAATAAAATTGGTAACGGTCTCAGCTTGTTGCCATACCTTTTCATCAAGTTGCCCATCAACAACAATATCCTCCTTACTCATAACTGCATGAATTTCATTTGCATTCTGGGCTGTCAATACCATTATGTGAAGAACTGATAACCAGTATATTATAATTATTTTCAATAAATAAGACAACCTTACAGATATTTTTTTTGTTTGTCCTCCAATATATTAAATAACACTTAAATAATCAATTTGTGAAAAAACTGGTAACCGGAATCCATCATATAACAGCCCTGTCATCGGATGCGCAGCGAAATCTTGATTTTTATGCCGGCATATTGGGATTGCGACTGGTTAAAAGAACGATAAATTTTGATGCTCCGGATATTTACCATTTATATTATGGTGATGAAGACGGTGTACCCGGAACGATTCTGACATTTTTTCCTATTAATAGACTTACACAGGGAAGAAAAGGAAAGGGACAACTTATTATAACTTCGTTTTCTATACCGGCAGATTCCCTTGATTACTGGATCAGACGACTCGATAAATTCAATGTTGATCATAAAAATCCTCAGGAGCGTTTTGACGATGAGGTATATATTTATTTCGAGGATCATGAAGGACTGGGATTGG
>DATAEX010000384.1:0-4175 GCA_036257765.1 Bacteroidales bacterium | reverse complement strand
CATGTTTTGCAGCAGCGGATTACTTTACCAGGGCGGATTGAAACCATTGTATTAAATGAACACTGCGGCATGAAAGAAATGAAATTTGAATTTCCGATTGAGGGAGGCGATTTCATCAATGCCGGACACGCCTCAAGTCAGGTAAAAAAGATACTGAATCAGCTGAATATTGAACCGGTTGTGGTACGGAAAATTGCGGTAGCTACTTATGAAGCTGAAGTAAATGTAGTCGCCCATGCTTTCCAGGGCATAATGAGGGTAAAAATAACCCCGGTAATGATTTCAGTACTTGTGGAAGACGAAGGACCGGGTATTCCTGATATTGAAAAAGCAATGGAAGAAGGATACTCTACTGCTTCTGAGAAAGTAAGGGAAATGGGATTCGGGGCAGGCATGGGATTATCGAACATCAAGAAAAACACGGATAAGCTTGATATCCGGAGCAGGATAAACGAAGGTACTGTGGTCGAAATGCAAACATATTTACAATCTGAAAAGAGGTAACATGGGTTTCCATCACGCACTAAAGATCCATGATGATTTATGTATAGGCTGCACGCATTGCATTAAATCTTGTCCTACCGAAGCCCTCAGGGTTAAGGATGGTAAAGCTTTTTTGATAGCTGAAAGATGTGTCGATTGCGGTGAATGTATGAGAGTCTGTCCGCTTAACGCTATTTCGGTTGAAGAGGATGATTTCTCCAGGATCTTCAAATATGAAAATCGCGTGGCGCTCGTACCGTCGGTATTCATAGGTCAGTACCCGAGAAATATTGCTACGCGGAAGATTTACAGCGGAATACTCGAAGAAGGCTTTACTCACGTGATTGAGGTGGAACATGGCGCAGGAATACTCATACATCTCATAAACAAATATCTTGAATCAACACCCTCTGTGAGGCCGGTTATATCGTCGTTTTGCCCGGCTATTGTAAGGCTGATCCAGGTTCGTTTTCCTTCACTTGTTAGTCACATATTGCCATACAAAGCGCCTCTCGATCTTACAGCGATTTTTTTCCGCCGGAAACTTCAGGATCAGGGAATTGATCCGGATAAAACCGGCGTGTTCTATATCACTCCCTGTGCAGCAAAAATTGCCGCTGTGAAGAGCCCGGTAGGTGAGGAGACATCGCCCATCACCGGTGTCATTAACCTGAATACCCTTTACAGTAAGGTATATTCCCTTATAAAACGTGAGGAAAAAGGCTATTGTATAATTCCTGAAAAAGAGCAGCTGTTGCCTGAAGAAATGGCATGGACACTTACCGGCGGTGAGGCAAGGCATATTAATGGGAGGTGTCTGGCTGTAGATGGGATTTTTAATGTGATTGAGTTCCTTGAAAAGCTCGAGAATGACACTCTCGGTCATTTCGATTACCTCGAAATGAGAGCTTGTGATGAGGGATGTGCAGGGGGAATTCTTTCAGCAGCAAATCGTTTTCTGGTTTCTGAGCGACTCCATTCGAGGGTTGAACAGTATTATACCGACAAAAAGAACGGAAGAATTCATGATAACAAGTCCATACTGCAATACAGGCACTATGTAATAGAAAACTCCTCAATTGACAGCGTCGAGCCGAGATCTATCATGAAGCTCGATGACGATATGGTTCAGGCAATGAAAAAGATGGAAAAGATCAGGAAAATTAAATCTTTTTTGCCCGGAATTGATTGCGGAGCCTGTGGTTCACCAACATGCCGCACACTGGCCGAAGATGTGGTTCAGCACAGGGCCCACACAAGCGACTGTGTTTTTGTAACCATGAAAGTTAAAGGAGGAGATGGAATGAAGCAGGCAGTAGAACATTCTGAAGAAATATGGGGCAAGAACCGGTTTAAAAATATGCTTCCTGATTAATGCTAAAAAAATGATGACACTTGATAAAATAATAAAGGAATTAAAACTAAATGTTTTGGCCGGAAAGGTTAATCCGAACGCTATTGTCAGCGGTGCATATGTATCTGACTTACTTAGCGACGTTATGGGAAACGCCGGGAAAGGTAATATATGGATCACTATGCAAACACACGGGAATATTGTTGCAGTTGCCTCTCTTAAAGAGCTGGCTGCAATAATTGTGGTTAACGATGGCAAGCCGGAAGAAAATACGATTCAAAAAGCGGAGGCAGAAGGTATTGTGATCCTGTCGACTAAACAACGTTCTTTTAATACCTGCGGAAAACTATATAAAATATTGGAACAAGATGCAGTGGTATAAAGCCGATTTACATATTCACACCGTACTGTCGCCTTGCGGAGGACCAGATATGAGCCCTGTGAATATTATCAGGCAGGCTGCAGAAAAAAAACTGAACATCATAGCCATAACAGACCATAACAGTACTTTACACTGCAGACTTGCCCAGAAGATTGGTGCCAGATATGGTATTACAGTGATTGCAGGGGCCGAAATAAACACAAGTGAAGAAATTCACTGTCTCACGTTCTTTGAAAATACAGATACAGCTGATACATTTCAGGCTTATATAGACGAAAATCTCACGGTGATTGAAAATAAGCAGCATGTATTCGGTCATCAATATATTGTGGATGAAGACGAGAATATCCTTGGGGAAGAAGAAAGATTTCTTGGCGCTTCACTGAAAAAAGGGATTGATGAAGTATCCAGGTTCGTAAATGAAATTGGGGGTTTATTTATTCCTGCCCACATTAACAGAAGAAATAACGGGATTTACAATCAGATTGGCTTGATTCCCGAAAGTGCCCGTATTGATGCTGTAGAAGTAGCCCAAATTGACGGCTTCAGGGATTTTCTTATAAGTCATCCTGAAACCGGAAAACATTCCAGGATCTCGAATTCAGATTCGCATCACCTGGAACGAATTGGAGTAATTTCAACAGAATACTACCTTGAAAAACCGGTTTTCGCAGAACTGGTAAAAGCGCTGAAAAATGAAGAAAGCAGAACAGTAAAACCGATATGAAGGATATTTCTTACCATATTCTTGATATTGTGCAGAATTCGCTGAATGCAGGAGCCTCTTCTGTTTTGATAGAACTCAATGAAAAAAGCTGCGACGGTATCCTGCAACTGATTATCAGCGATGATGGGAAAGGCATGAACAGGGAGGAACTGGACAGAGCAACTGATCCGTTTTACACATCATCAGTTACCAAAAAAGTCGGACTGGGGCTTCCTCTCCTTAAACAAAATGCTGAACAGACAGGTGGAAGTTTCCGAATAATTTCCGCACAAAACAAAGGAACCATGGTCAATGCAACATTCATGACAGACCATATTGATATGTTGCCGCTTGGTGATATGGCACTGACTATGCGGTTGCTGATCGCTTCCAATCCTGATATCAGTTTTACCTATCGTCATATGAAGAATGAGGAGGGATTTGAGTTGAATACATCCGAACTAAGGACCGAGCTGGGAGAAATTAAAATGAACAGAAAGGACGTCCTTGATTTTATAAGTGATTACATATATAATTGCCTGAATACCACATCGGTATAGAGCAATTAAGAACTGGTATAAATAGAGATAAATGATCTTATTATCATAGATTAGAACAACATCAGAAATTATATTCGCAAACCAATAAATAAAAAGATGAACAAGATAAAAAACCTTGCTGATCTGAGGGATCTGAAGGAAAAGCTTCAATCGAAAACCAAACTGAGAGACAAGAGTGAAGTTCCGGAACAACTCATACAGATTAAAGTTGCGATGGCTACGTGCTGCATTGCTTCAGGATCGAGAGAAACCATGAACTACATTGTCGATGAGCTGGATAAAAGAAATATTGATGCTGTGGTTACACAAACCGGCTGTATGGGCTATTGTTACGCTGAACCTACCGTTGAGGTAACCATACCAGGAAAAGAACCGGTTGTATTCGGTTATGTGAATCCCAGGAAAGCTGATGAGATCATTGAACAATATATAAAGGGTGGTGCTCTGGTCGAAGGCATTATCCCGGTTAATTACCAGAAAATCGATCAACAATTATAATTTATTAGGAGGCAAATCCATGACGGATTATAAAATTCATTTACTGGTGTGTGGCGGGACAGGCTGTAAATCGTCAAAGAGTCAGATCCTGACAGAGCACCTTCGTACTGAGATCAAAAACCAGGGACTGAGCGACTTTGCGCAGGTTGTAGGAACCGGGTGTTTTGGCTTTTGTGAAAAGGGCCCGATTGT
>DATAEX010000373.1:0-2985 GCA_036257765.1 Bacteroidales bacterium | reverse complement strand
ACAATGAAAGTCGCTATCATTAAATACAACGCCGGAAACATAATGTCAGTCGATTATGCTTTACAACGACTGGGGATCAAAGCCACAGTTACTGATGATATTGATGAAATTAAAGCAGCTGACAGGGTAATATTTCCAGGGGTCGGAGAAGCGAGCACCACAATGAAATACCTGAAGAGCAGGAATCTGGATAAACTGCTGATCGATTTGAAACAACCGGTTTTGGGTATATGTCTTGGCCTTCAGCTCATGTGCCGTTTTTCTGAAGAAGGCAATACAAAGTGCATTGGCATTTTTGATGAAGAAGTGAAAAAATTTTCGCCGGATACGCTTCAAAATGGCAGGATAAAAGTTCCACATATGGGTTGGAACAGGAACTATAATCTTAAAAGTAAACTATTCGAAGGCGATATGCATGATCAGTATACCTATTTTGTTCATAGCTATTATGCAGCAACGGGCAGCGATACCATTGCCTTTTGTGACCATGGAATAACATTCAGCTCAGCCTTGCATCGCGATAACTACTATGCGACCCAGTTTCACCCCGAAAAAAGCAGCAAGACTGGCTCACAGATACTTAAAAATTTTATTGATCTATGATTAGCATCATTCCGGCCATTGACATCCTTGAGGGCAAATGTGTACGTCTGGAGCAAGGCGATTATAACCTCAAAAAAGTATATGATGAAGATCCTCTGACTGCAGCCCGGCGATTTGAGGATAACGGTATCAGGCGGCTCCATGTTGTTGATCTGGATGGAGCCCGCGACAACCATGTAGTAAATTATATGGCGCTTGAAAGAATAGCCACAAAAACCTCACTGGTTGTTGACTTTGGCGGGGGTATCAAATCAGACTGTGATTTAAAGCTGGTATTCGACAGTGGTGCGAAAATGGCTGTTATTGGGAGTATTGCTGTTTCTGACAGAGATCTGTTCCAGGACTGGCTTTTTGCTTACGGTCCCGAAAAAATAATACTGGCAGCGGATATCAGGGATAGCCGAATTGCTGTTTCCGGATGGACAGAACTTACCGAAATCAGTCTGACTGAATTTCTCCGGTATTACAAATGCCAGGGTATAAAACAGGTACTCTGTACTGATATTTCAAAGGACGGGATGATGCAGGGTTCCAGTATCGACCTGTACCGTACCATGGTAACTGAATTCCCTCATATGAAAATCATTGCAAGCGGCGGAATTTCTTCGGTTGATGAAATTATAAAACTTAATGAGGCGGGCGTAGCAGGTGCCATAATAGGAAAAGCACTCTATGAAGGAAAAATCAAGCTTGACGAATTAAAAGCATTCTTATAATTGTCTCAAATGGTCGCAAAAAGAATTATTCCATGCCTCGATGTCAGGGACGGACAAACAGTTAAAGGAATTAATTTTATAAATATCAGGGAAGTTGGTGACCCTGTTGAAATGGGAGCCATCTACGCCGAGCAGGGTGCAGATGAACTGGTTTTCCTGGATATCACTGCAAGTCATGAAAAACGAAAAACCTTCGTCGAACTCGTTAAGCGTATTGCACTTCACTTGAATATTCCTTTTACAGTTGGCGGTGGAATCAGCGAACTGAAAGACATTGAAGCTCTTCTTGCCGCCGGTGCCGATAAAATATCATTAAATTCAGCCGCTATCCGGAATCCGGATCTGATCGACAGTATGGCACAAAACTTTGGAAGCCAGTTCGTTGTTATCGCAATTGATGCAAAGGAAGAAAACGGAAAATGGACAGCTTACATAAACGGAGGAAGGTTACCGGCAGATAAAGAGCTTTTTAGCTGGGCAAAAGAGGCCGAAGATCGTGGAGCCGGTGAAATACTTTTTACTTCAATGAATCATGATGGAACGAGGAATGGGTTTGCCTGTGCAGCTCTGTCACGACTCGCGGAAGAGTTGACCATTCCTGTTATTGCTTCTGGGGGCGCCGGAAATATGGATCATTTTGCCGAGGTTTTTACCGAAGGCAAGGCTGATGCAGGACTGGCAGCCAGCATATTCCATTTTAATGAAATAACCATTCCTCAACTAAAGCAGTTCCTTGCAGGCAAGAACATTCCCGTCAGAATATAAAATTTTAATACATTAGCCGTAAAAGATAAAGATTTAATCACGTCTCTAATTATCCTGATCACTGATGAATAATTCTGATTTCCTGATCCAACTGCAGGACCTTATTGATAAAAGGAAGGCAGAAATGCCTGAAAATTCTTATACAACAAGCCTGTTTAAACAGGGTATAAATAGAATTGCCCAGAAAGTAGGTGAAGAAGCCGTTGAATTAATTATTGAAGCAAAGGATAATAATTCCGAATTATTCCTGAATGAATCGGCTGACTTACTTTATCATATGCTGGTATTATTAAGTCAGAAAGGTTTGCGGATTGAAGATGTCATTAAAGTACTTGAATCACGTCATAAATAGTATGAGATTCCTCGGGGTTATACTCGTCCTGATCCCTTTAACTCTTTTTTCATGTGGGAAAAGGGATAAGCGAATACCTGATCAAAAGATAACCCTTACCCCACCGGTAATCGCCGGAGAATCACCGGCAGATTCACTAATAACCAGAGAAACAAAAGCTTTATGGATGAATCTGAAGGCATTGCATGGTAAAGGAATATTATTCGGACAACAGGATGCCAATCTCGTTGGTGTGAACTGGAAATTCGATGAAAATCGTTCCGACATTAAGGATCTTACAGGTACACATCCTTCCCTTTATGGTTACGAACTTTCCGGCATCGGCAACGAATCCAATACCGACAGCATTCCTTTTGAACTTATCAGTAAGCGGATGATTGAAGTCTTTGATCGCGGAGGAATCAACACTGTATCGTGGCACATGAATAATCCTGTCACAGGTGGTACCGCATGGGATGTTACAAAAGCCGTAAATAGGATCCTGCCTGATAGCATCCTTTATGAGTTTTATAAATCTGAGCTTAGAAAAATAGGATCTTTCTTCAAGGG
>DATAEX010000361.1:0-4381 GCA_036257765.1 Bacteroidales bacterium | reverse complement strand
TCAATGATATTTTCCTCCATTGTTATCTTTAAAACCGTTTCTTTTCCTGAAACAAGTTCAATAGCGGGTATTGTAACGGTTTTGAAGCCGATGAAGCTTATCTGAAGCGTATGACGGCCTACCGGGATTTTTTCAAGCCTGAAATTTCCTTTTTCATTGCTTGTTGTACCCATAAGAGGATTGGAATTCAAAACTACTACGGAAGCACCTATGACAGGTTCTTCGGAGTTGGTTTCAACGATTGTTCCCCTGATAGTTTGGGTAATGGTCTGTGCATTTGACTGAACAATAAAAATGATCAGAAAGAGTAGTGTAATTATTGATTTCATAAATTCGGGTTTTCCTTTTGAACAGACAAGATTAACCAGCCAACGTTGCATTGTAAACGACATTTCGGTAATGTGCCGGATTTAAACCGGCGAATTGCAGCTATTTTCAGGTAAGCCGCAAAAATCAAAGCGGAATACTTCGCAGGACTTCTTCTTTTATTACCCTGGGAAAATGTTCGTATTCAAGGTCGTGTATCCTGGCAGCAAGGGATTCGGCCGTATCGCCCGGTTTTACCGGACACTTTGCCTGGAAAATGATATTTCCCCGGTCGTACTCATGATCTATATAATGTATTGTGATGCCGGAATGAGTCTCGCCAGCATCAATAACAGCCTGGTGTACATGATGGCCGTACATGCCTTTACCTCCATACTTCGGAAGAAGGGCGGGGTGAATATTTATAATCCTTCCAGGGTATCTGTCGATCAGCGAATGCGGGACGAGCCAAAGGAATCCGGCCAGGATGATCCAATCGGTTCCCTTGTCTTGCAGGTAGTCTGTAACCGTTGTCCGGTGATAAAAATCATCACGGTCAAAGACCAAATGGGGAATATCGAACCTTTTCGCACGCTCAATAACATAGGCATCTGCACGGTTGGTACAAATACATGAAATCCTTATCAGGGGCTCGTTTTGGAAATTGACAATGATGTTTTCGGCATTTGTTCCAGAACCTGAAGCAAATATGGCCAGTTGCTGCATAATGGTTTGTATAATATTAACTATCAGAAAAGTACAAAAGTAATACGAATCGCTTTATACCTGTAATCCAAAGAAAAATAAAAATTTGTTTGTTTTTTCCTTATTATTGCATTTTCTTTGCACAACATTTTTTAAAATTATCCTAACAATTAAAATTTGGTATTATGTCAGACATTGCATCTAGAGTAAAAGCTATTATTGTTGACAAATTAGGTGTTGATGAAAGCGAAGTAACACCCGAAGCCAGCTTCACCAATGATTTGGGTGCTGATTCACTTGATACCGTTGAGCTGATCATGGAATTTGAAAAAGAATTCAATATCGGAATTCCCGACGATGCAGCTGAAAACATTGCCACCGTTGGAGACGCGATTAAGTACATTGATGAGAATGTAAAAAAGTAACTTCAGTTTTACAAACACTTTCATTATGGAGTTAAAGCGAGTTGTAGTTACCGGTCTTGGTGCGGTAACTCCTATAGGTAATAATGTGAACGAGTATTGGGAAGGCTTAATAAACGGCATTAGCGGTTCTGATCTGATTACTCGCTTTAACACTGAAAACTTCAAAACCAAGTTCGCCTGTGAGGTCAAAAACTTCAAACCTGAAGATTACTTCGACCGGAAAGAACAAAAAAAGTACGATCTTTTTACCATATTTGCCCTTGTTGCTGCTGACGAAGCAGTAAAAGACTCAGGTATTAATCTTGAAACTGTCAATAAAGATCGGGTAGGAGTAATCTTTGGTTCAGGCATCGGCGGATTCAACACGTTCCTAAGTGAAGTGGGGGATTATTTCAAAGGCAATGGTATTCCCCGTTTCAATCCGTTTTTTATTCCTAAAATCATATCTGACATTGCTGCAGGACATATTTCAATGAAATATGGATTCCGCGGACCGAATTATGCTACAGTATCAGCGTGTGCCACAGGTACAAACGCGATTATTGATGCTTATAATCTGATCCGTTTAGGAAAAGCCGTTATGTTCGTTACAGGAGGTTCCGAAGCCGGCATATGTGAACCCGGAATCGGCGGCTTCAATGCCATGCATGCGCTTTCCACAAATAACACGGAATATAAGTCCGCTTCCCGTCCATTTGATAAAACGCGCGACGGCTTTGTTATGGGCGAAGGTGGCGGAGCTCTGATCCTCGAAGAATTTGAGCATGCGCGCAGCCGCGGTGCCAAAATATATGCTGAAATGTGCGGTGCAGGTTTATCTGCTGATGCACATCACATAACCGCTCCGCATCCTGAGGGATTGGGCGCAACGCTTGTGATGAAAAATGCACTTGAAGACGGTTATATGAAGCCTGAGGAAATTGATTATATTAATGTTCACGGAACTTCGACGCCTCTTGGTGATATTTCCGAGGCAAAGGCGATCATTTCAGTGTTCGGTGAGTATGCATATAAGCTTAACATCAGCGCAACAAAATCCATGACAGGCCACCTGCTGGGCGCCGCCGGTGCCATAGAAGCTATCGCTGCTATTTTGGCGACAAAATATGATATCGTTCCCCCGACAATTAACTTTTCTCACGTTGATGAGGAAATTGACCCAAAACTAAACATGACTTTTAATAAAGCACAGAAACGCGTGGTTAACGCATCTCTGAGCAATACGTTTGGATTTGGAGGTCATAATACCTCGGTAATATTTAGAAAATATTCTGCTTAACAAGTGTTAAAAACTCTTTTTCGCACTGATAGATATCTGTTCCCACCCGAAAGAAGCTTTTCAAGGCAGTTAAAGCGCATCATTGGATTCCGGCCCAGGAATTTCAAACTATATCAGCTTGCCTTTGTGCATAAATCAGCTTCGCATTTTATTTTCAACGATACACGAATCAATAATGAACGCCTTGAATTTTTAGGTGATGCCATTCTTGACTCATTGGTTGCCGAATATCTTTTCCACAGGTTCCCTGATAAGGAAGAGGGTTTTCTTACACAGACCCGATCAAAAATTGTGAATCGCGACAACCTGAATCATCTTGCCATTAAGCTCGGTATCGGTGAAATGATCATATCAAAAATGTCGAAGGATAATCACAAATCGGTTTTCGGGGACACTCTGGAAGCACTGATTGGTGCCTTATATCTGGATAAAGGTTACGAACGCACTAAAAAGATCGTGCTTGAACGCATTATTCAAAGCGATGTGAACATTAACAGGTTGCTGTCAACTGAAATTGATTTTAAGAGCCGCATCATTGAATGGGGCCAGAAAAATAAGAAGTCAGTAAGCTTTACCAGTTTTGAGGAGATGGAAGAGCAAGGAAACAGTCCTGTTTTCATTACTCACCTGTTTGTAGTTGATGATGTTGTTGGAAGAGGCAGCGGATCATCCAAGAAGGAGTCGGAACAGAATGCGGCCAGGCAGGCGCTGCAGTTACTGGAATAGTTTGAATAAAACTGTTTGAAATAGTTTGAAGTTGTTTGAAAATGAGTCTGCAGGAATTAAATCACTAAAATATTTCCTATTCCTTTGATTTTCTCTGGCTGGAGAGTAAACGCGGCAGAAACGACATTTAATGATTTTATTTTTTTCTCAATACCTTTCAGGTCGGGTGCAGTTAATTCACCTATAATCTGCAGAACAAAGTCAAGGTTTTTTATTTCCGGGAACAAAAATCCATCGGGGCAACGGTTAGAGATCAGAAAGTATTTGAGATACCGGTCCTCATCATCGAAAAGATACCGGCTGAATTCCATATCTTTCTTGAGCCGGGCAATATGCACCACCAAATTTGTCACCCTCAGAAACTGCATACCCAGCTTTTCGTTGATTTCCCAGACAATCCGGTAGTCATTCTCATGGGATGAGATACCGATAATCTTGAAATTTATTTGTTTTTCAATTTTAAGCTTCAGAGTCTTCTTCGGTTCCTTCGGTGTATCCATTCTTACTTTAAATCATTTGATGCTGCTTCAAACCGCTCAAACTCTTCAAACAACTTAAACCCCGCCGGCTTTTTCAGTAGCAAGTATCATCTTGATATCAAGGTTACTGCCGATCTGAAGCACATCAACCAGGTCTTGTATGGTAAGAGACGCATCAGCCCTTACAACAATGGTTACATCAGGCAATTGCCCCTTAATGGCTGATAATTCCGATTCGATATCCTGGTACAAAACCGGTTTCTCATCCAGATAGTACATTTTCTTCTTAGTGATCGAAAGTGTAATCTGCTTCTTGGCAATAGTCTGGCTTGAATTGGCCTTTGGCAGAAATAACCTGATCACATGAGGATTTGCGAAAGTGGATACAATAAGGAAAAACAATAACAGGAAGAACATTATATCGTTCAGTGAAGCTGTTGCCACTTCAGCTTTAAATTCGT
>DATAEX010000355.1:0-4557 GCA_036257765.1 Bacteroidales bacterium | reverse complement strand
ATGCAATCCTGAATTTGTCAGGAATATAATGCTCAAGCAGTTTTACAAGAATGTCAAGGTATTTCCCGAAACGGGTTACCGGCCTATGTATACAAGGGCTGATACATTGAGAGGTGCACTTAGGCCTGAAAGAACCTGTTTCAATGTTCACTTTTACGATCTGAATGTACGCATCATCCCTGCCAGCAAAAGAATTAAGGCAGCAAACAGCATATACTTCGAGGTTGTTCACCCTACCAAAAGAATCCAGATAGACCTGTTTGATAATTTTGAAATCACCGGAATCACCTGGAACGGGAAACAATTAAAGTGGTTCAGGGAATATAACGCAATATTTATTGACTTTCCTGAAGAGCTTAAAGCAGGCGACAATCATATGATAAATATAGCTTACGGGGGAAAGCCTTTGGTCGCCCCAAATCCTCCCTGGGATGGTGGTTTTGTGTGGAAGAAAGACAAGAATAAGGATCTCTGGCTGGGTGTAGCCTGTGAACAACTTGGCGCCAGCAGTTGGTGGCCTACAAAAGATCATTTGTCGGATAAGCCCGATTCCATGCAGATCCGCCTTGAAGTACCTTCAAAATATAAGGCCGTGTCTAATGGTGACCTGAAAAAAACAGAAAAACTGAACGATAACTATACAGCCTTTACATGGTTTGTGGAATATCCGATAAATAATTACAATGCAACATTTTACGTAGGCAATTATGTTGCATTTTCTGATACCCTGGTCCAGGGTTCTGATAGTCTGAAGCTTGATTATAACGTGCTTGCATACAGTCTTGATACCGCTAAACGACATTTTAAACAATCGAACGAGGTTCTGGAATTTTACAACCGTGCTTTCGGGTTCTTTCCGTTTGCTAAAGACGGTTTTGGCCTTGTGGAATCACCTTATGAAGGCATGGAACACCAGACAGCCATTGCATATGGACATGGTTATAGCAAAAACACATTGCAGGATTACAGAAATAAGTTCTATGATTACATCATAGTGCATGAAGCAGCACATGAATGGTGGGGAAATTCAGTTACTGCGGCCGATATGGCTGATGTTTGGATCCATGAAGGATTTGCAACCTATGCCGAATACATGTTTCTTGAGGACAGGCTTGGGAAAGATGATTATTATTATGAACTCACCCAGAACAGCCGGTATATTTTTAATGTATGGCCCATGGTCCAGAACCGTAATGTAAACGAGGACGCATTTGCCAGCAATGATGTATATAACAAGGGAGCTATGCTCCTGCATTGTCTGAGATGTAATATCAATAATGATTCGGTTTTCTTTGGTCTGATACATGATTTTTGTACTGAATACAGGTACAGGACAGTATCTTCTAATGACTTCATAACATTTACAAATAACTACACCGGAACTGATTACACCGGTTTCTTTAATAAATTTTTACTGGATACCCGGCTACCGGTTTTGGAGTATTCTTTCAGGCAAACAGGAGATGATCTCCTTATTAAATACAGGTGGTCGGAGACTGAAGACGGATTTATAATGCCTTTTGGAATCGAGACCGACAAGGGAAAAGGAATAAGGTTACTGGCAACATCTTCATGGCAGGAAACTTTATTGAAGAATACAAATTGGTTTAACTTTTACAACCTGTGGAAAGGTTATCAGGGCTGTCCTGATAATTCATACACATACTATCATACGAATTACGTCAACTAAAAAGTTCTAACTGAAGATTTTCATCCTGTTAATTTCCTGTATTTTCTTCACTATCCGTGATTTTACTCCGTCAGAAATAAAACGGGAAGTACGTGCGATAGAACTATTTATCACACCGGGCACCAAAATTTCTTTTCCTTCAAGCATAGCTTTTACAGCAACTTCCGCAACCCATTCCGATGAAGCCATCAGGTTTAGTCGGCTCGCTGTAGCCTTTTCACCACCTACTTCCTGCTGAAAGCCTGTTTTTGTCAGACCCGGGCAAACTGCAGTTACCGTAACGCCCGTAGATTTAAGCTCGTCTGCCAGCGCCTGGGAAAATGATTTTACATATGCCTTGCTGGCATAATACACTGCCATGTATGGCCCAGGAAGAAAAGCAGCGAGCGAGGATACATTCAGGATCTTTCCTTCACCCCTTTCTACCATACCCTTTAAAAAAAGTTTGGTTAATTCGGTAAGAGCAACAATATTCAGATGAAGCATCCTGGAAATCTTATGGAAATCTTCATCTTTAAATTCCCCGAAATCACCTACTCCCGCATTGTTGGCAAGGACATCAACAATGATATCCTTTTGTTCCAGTTCATTGTAAATTTCAAGAGCGGCCTGGTGCAGAGAAAGATCTTTTGGGACAATGATCACCTCCACATTATATTCTGAGATGAATTTTTGCCTTATTTCTTCAAGTTTTGCGACATTTCGCGAGACAAGTACAAGACGGTAAGATAATCGTGCGAATTCTTTTGCGAGATCATACCCGATACCTCTTGAAGCTCCGGTTATTAATGCAGTTTTCAAGACAGGTTTAATTAGGTTTGTTTACCTATAACAATAATTCAGCATTTTTGTCTATGTTTTAACATACTTTTAGGAAAAGTAATCCGATTGGGGGAGCGCGGAGTAAATTTCTTCACTTATAAATTTGTTTGAAATGATAAAATATTTACCTTTGCGAACCGATTTTAAAAGCATTTATAAAAAAGCATTGCAATGAAAAGAACATATCAGCCTTCGAACAGGAAAAGACGTAATAAACACGGGTTCAGGGAAAGAATGTCGACTCCTAATGGTCGTAAAGTCTTATCTAGCCGCAGGGCAAAAGGTAGAAAAAGGCTTACTGTATCTGACGAAATCGCCAGCAAGTAATTGCTTTGCCAATAACGATATCCGGTCCCCGTAGGAAAACCTTACGGGGATTTTTATATTATGACCGACCATTAGCCAATGTTCACTAAACCTTAACAGCTCTTAATATTTCCCTCTTTCCTTCCGGACCAGGCAGTTTCTCAACAATAAATCCTGCACTACTCAGAGCACGCCGGACTTCGCCTTTCACACTGTAAGTAACCAGCATACTACCTTTGTTGAGTGAACGATAGATTTTTGTAAAAATTTCGGCTGTCCATAATTCGGGTTGCTTGTCAGGACCAAATGCATCAAAATATACAAGATCGTAGTTTTTTTTGTGCTCATATTCTGTCAGATCGGCTTTGATCTTATGCAATTTAAAATTTTCATTAATGCATATCGCCTCGTCCCATGGAGTGCTGTGAAGCTGTCTGAACAAATTGTTTGCAGATGCTGAGTCGATCATTGACGGATAATTCAAAGACAAAGCAAATGCGGGTTCAAGAGGATATTTTTCCAGAGAATGATATTCAACCGACAAACTCAATTTTTTGGCTTCAATACAGGTAAGGAATGCGTTTAGTCCGGTACCGAAACCAACTTCAAATATTGTAATTCTCGTTCTTCCGGTGAACTTTTTAAGTCCTGTATTCAGAAAGATATGTTTTGATTCCGTTATTGCGCCAAAAGTTGAATGATAGTGTTCATTCAGACCCGGAACAAGTATGGTATGTGATCCGTCGCCGGTTATTATAATGTTCATTTGTGATATTTAAGATAAAAATACTAAAATGCTTTTTTTTATATCTTTGAATTCATCTTCAGAGCAATATCTATGCGGCATAAAAATTCAGTTTTCATTTTGTTCCTTCTGTTAGGTTCATACTCAGTTTACGCACAGGAAAAGTCGTCAATGGAATTTGCCGAAAAGGAATTGAATTTCGGTACAATTCGGGCTATTGATGGCAAAATTAATCATGATTTCGTTTTTACTAACCGGGGTAAGACACCGATTATCCTGAACGACGTTAGAACTTCATGCGGATGCACGGTTCCGGAGTGGCCAAAAGAACCTATTCTTCCCGGCAAAACGGGAAAGATCAGTGTCAGTTTCAATCCTAACGGGCAATCAGGGTCAATCAGTAAAAGCATACAGATCATAAGCAACGCTGTAAATTCACCTGTTTCACTTATGATAAGAGGTGTAGTTATACCGGCAGAAAGAGTTGAAGAAATTTATAAATTCACTATTGGCGATTTAAGGCTTGAGACTATATATGCGGCTTTCGGAGAAATTTATAAAGGACAGACAAAAAAATATACAATTCGTGTTTTCAATACCAGCACTGATAAGCCTGCTGAATTAACTTTTGATCACGTACCTGCGCATCTCAAAATAGTGTCTGAACCGGCGACTGTTTTACCACAGCAAGATGGCTTAATAGAATTGGAGTATAATACTGCATTAATAAACACATGGGATTATTCAGTTGACAGGATTAACATGTTAATCAATGGCAAAGCCGTTCAGGGCAACCGGATTAGCGTTACTGCCAATATCAGGGAAGATTTTTCATCCCTGACAGCTGAACAACTGGCCATTTCTGCGCATGTTGAATTCGACAGTCAACAGTATGATTTTGGAACAATAAAGGCGGATCAGGTTGTAGAACATGTATTTGTAATTAAGAATACGGGGAAATCGAATCTTTATATCCGCAAAGTGACTGCCAGTT
>DATAEX010000336.1:0-2885 GCA_036257765.1 Bacteroidales bacterium | reverse complement strand
ATTATCTTCCCCTCAGAGGAATGGCTTCAATGCATTGTTCGGCAAATGTTGGAGAAGGAGGAGATGTTGCACTGTTCTTTGGCCTCTCGGGAACTGGAAAGACTACATTATCCGCCGATCCGAAACGCTATCTTATAGGCGATGATGAACATGGCTGGGACGAAAAAGGAATTTTCAATTTCGAGGGTGGCTGCTATGCAAAGACAATCAACCTCAGCAGGGAAAATGAACCCGATATATGGAACGCTATTAAACGTGATGCCCTTCTTGAGAATGTAACCGTCAGGGAAGATGGTTCGGTAGACTTTGCGGATTATTCAATCACCGAAAATACAAGGGTATCCTATCCAATTTTTCATATCAACAAAATTGTTCTGCCTTCCAAAGCCGGGCATGCTACCAAGATCATATACCTGTCGGCCGATGCATTTGGAGTGCTTCCTCCTGTTTCGATACTCGACCGCGAACAGGCTCAATACCATTTCCTTTGCGGATATACTTCAAAACTTGCCGGGACCGAAAGAGGTATTACAGAGCCGGTTCCTTCGTTCTCCCCTGCCTTTGGTGAAGCATTTCTAACACTCCATCCTACTTATTATGCAAAAGAACTTGTCAGAAAAATGGATGAGCACCATGCTAAGGCTTATCTGGTTAATACCGGCTGGAACGGAACCGGTAAGCGTATTTCGATAAAGGAAACAAGGGCAATTATCGATTCAATACTCGACGGATCGATTGAAAAGGCTAAAACTGCCCATATACCTCTGCTGAATCTTACTGTTCCGGTTAAACTTCCCAAAGTATCCGAAGGAATTCTGGATCCTCGCGATACTTACAGCGATAAATCCGTTTGGGAAAAGAAAGCACGTGATCTTGCCTCAAGATACTTAAAGTATTTTGAACAATATGCCGGCACTGAACGAGGTAAAGCTTTAATTAAAGCGGGTCCGCAGATATAACTTTTCAGATAATAACTTGTTTCTATTTTATAGAACTGTGCTTGAATCAGATGATCAGAATCATCTTTCTATATTATTGATTTTCAATACATATACCGGTACATTCATCAAAAATTGGCATAAATAAGCCGGCAAATTGGATATTTATAGTATATTTGCCGGCTCATATAAAGTTCTTTAATGCATATAGTATACAATATTGGCATCCTCGTTGTTGCCTACTTGGTTGGATCGATACCAACTTCCGTTTGGATTGGAAAAACGTTTTTTGGAGTTGATTTAAGAGAGCGGGGAAGTAAAAATGCAGGTGCTACTAACGCCATGCGCATTTTTGGGTGGAAAGTAGGATTGACCGTTCTTATTATTGATATGCTTAAAGGTTGGTTAGCAGTAAACCTCATTCATCTTACCAATTATTACATACCCCAGACTGGTGATTTTATCGAATTCCAGTTGTTATTAGGCATTGCAGCCATTTTGGGCCATATTTTCCCTGTTTATGTGGGTTTCCGTGGCGGAAAAGGTGTTGCAACCCTATTCGGACTTGTACTGGCTATCAATCCCGAACCTACGCTTTTGTGCACAGGTGTGTTTATTGTGACTCTTCTGGTTACAAAATATGTTTCACTGAGTTCAATGATTGCAGGTTTTGCCTTTCCTGTAATGGTAATTTTTATTTTTAAAACCGCAACACCTTCATTGGTCATTTTCTCAATGATCATCGCGCTTCTTCTGCTTTTCACCCATCAGAAAAATATTGAACGCCTTTTGCGAAAAGAAGAAAAGAAAGTACTCTTCCTTATGAGCAAACGCAGGAGAGAAATGGAGCGTTTAAAGCAATCAGCTTAATCCTTCCTTGGTTTTCTGAGGAATTCATCCTCCAGCTTTTTATGAAGTGTCTTAATGTCGGCTGGCATAAGTGCCCCGCCTTCTGCTAAAGATATTCCGCCGGTTTCTTCCGACACTATTATTACAAGGGCATCGGTTTGTTCCGAAAGTCCGACACCTGCTCTGTGCCTCAATCCATAATGTTCAGGAATTTCAAAATTATCAGAAACCGGTAGAATGCAGCATGCAGCTCTGATCTTATCCCTGTATATGATCACTGCCCCATCATGCAAGGGTCCCCATTTATTAAAAATGGATTCTAAAAGCCGGCTTGTTGTTCGCGCATCTATTACATCGCCGGTTCCTACATATGAATCGAGCATGGAATTACGTTGAAGAACGATCAGGGCCCCCACACGGTCTTTTGACATATTGACGCAGGCTTTTATAATGCCGTTAATGTTCATAACCGGCATTCCACTTCCCATTTTAGAAAAGAAATTGTCGATGGAAATCCCTGCTTTCGGCAGATAACGAACACTGAACATAATCAGAAATCTGCGAAGTTCCTGCTGAAAAACCACAATAAGTGCTATTGCGCCAACTCCTATGATCTGACCCAGAATGCTTCCAAGCAAAAGCATATTATCTCTTACAAGCAACCATGCAATATAAAAGGTAAGGATTGTAATGAAAATATATGTGGCAATAGTACCCTTGATCAACATGTATACCTGGTACATTAGCAGGGCTACCAGTACGATGTCTATTATATCTATAATCCTGATATTTATAAATGCAGGTATCATGGTTTGTCGTTATCGATAATAAAATTACAACAAAAAACGGATTAATTGCCGGCGCCCCTGTAAAGCTCAAGAAGCCTGATTGTGTGGACCGCTTCTTTTACATCATGAACTCTGAGAATACTGGCCCCGTTTAATAAAGCCAGCACATGCAGGGCTGTGGTGCCTGTAAGTGCATCATCCGGACTTAAGCCCAGAGGCTTATATACCATTGATTTCCGCGAAATTCCTACTGCAATCGGGCAGTCGAGCATTTCAAATAATCTGAGATCCCGCAACAACGTGTAATTGT
>DATAEX010000334.1:0-12681 GCA_036257765.1 Bacteroidales bacterium | reverse complement strand
CCAATTATTTGGATGAATATAGTCAAAGCCCCACTCATCCGCTCTTTTGCTCGAATAAGATGTTTCTCCTGTTTCCCAATATTTAAATACATATGGTGGTAATGATCGTATATTATTCTTTCCGGCAAAAGAAATGCTTTTTAATGATAGTTTTCCTCCATTTCCTGCATCGGAATTGGGTGTTCCCGGACAAAGCGAATAATCATAATTAAAATTAACAGTTGAGATTGCTACTGTTTCGATGTTTTTTCCTGATATGTCAGTAATATCATAAACATTATCTTGTTGATTTACTTTAAAATTAGCCAAGCCAATAGTTCGGCAAAACTGATAACAAGGTATAAAAGCAGGAGTCATCGAAAAGCACCCTCTATCGGGTCTTATGAGTTTATCATGCCAATGTAAGAAATTATCATCATTCGGATTGGTAATTAAATTTGTAGTATTGGTTGTAGATAAGTTTTGATGTTGTAACGTTTCATTTTTCAATAAAATTATTTTTTCCAGTTTTAAAGATTTATGTTTCTCTTCAATTTCCTTTTCGAAATAGCCTGTTAGTCTCCATTCATCAGAGCTTAAATACCCTTTGCTTGTAGTTAGGACTTCATTAGTTTGACAATTGAAATATCCAGGCTCCAAGACAAACGTCTTATTTTCACCTGGTTCGCCAACATACTCAGACTTCACATATTCAGCTTTACTTAGGTTTTGACCCATTGATCCTAATCCATCAAACCTTAGACTTTTTATGAAAAGAGCAGTATGAGTTTTAGTTTTAATACTATTAAGATAATAAATTTGCTTTCTACCCCAGGTATAAGGCTTTTTATAAGAAGGTTTAATATATGGTAACTGCCATATATATCCGTCTGTCCACTTACCATATTCAAACTCTACCCAATAACCATAGTCTTCCTCGCCGACTGTACCTAATTCATTATTTCCATCGGGTCTATCAACATAATCTGGCCCTGTAATAGAAGTAAGTAACCATGTATAGGCATATTTGCCATTTGTAATCTGCTCATAAAAATCAGTTGAATTTAATTCATTATTTGTGATATGTTCGAATTGATAAACTGGAATAGAATAATGGTAAGTCTTGCCATCTTCAACGGTAATTGAATATGCCCCAATACCATCAGGTTCAAAAAGGTCAGAATTCTCCCTGGGATTTTCATATTCATCGTCCTTCAAACTCCTTGATTCTAAGAAACCCCGGTTCAATACATCTTGTTCATTGCTGATAATTTCGTTATTTGTAAACCATTCAACATGTTTGCTGTTAACTTTTCTTTTTTTGGAAGGATTGTAATTGGCAGAGTTTTCTTGTTGACCCCCATTAAAATCTGTATTACCCCAGAAGGGATCACCTGAATGGTTGCTAAAATCGCCTTCTCGGATTTTTAAATATGATTCATAAGCACAATCAAAATAAAAGTAAATATGGTCCGCAAAACCGGCTATGTTAGGTAAATCGCTTAAAACATTGTGGTATCTTATCTCATCCTTAATATCATTCATCCAATTATTGTTATCATATTCATAGTCTATTCCTCGAATCCCAGTTTTGATAGCCCTTCCATTTCCATAAATTAGACGACTCGAGAAATACTTTGGCGACATTGATCCATTAAGACCCTGGGAATTAACCTGATAAAGGTCATACGCCGGCAACATTAAGTTACAATTCTTTTCTACATCATCAAAATTGTCAAAATA
This sequence comes from Bacteroidales bacterium, assembly GCA_036257765.1. GTDB lineage: Bacteria > Bacteroidota > Bacteroidia > Bacteroidales > UBA10428 > UBA5072. Next base: position 10,959 of record DATAEX010000334.1, on the reverse strand, counting down.
AGTATTACTGTATGGATATACTATGACATCAGATACAATATCTGTACTTTGAACAGGATTATAATGATATGGCTTATCACTATTTCTCAAACTACTTTTCATATAGAGTGCTCCATAATCAAATTTTGTTTCACCCTGATAATAAAAGTATTTCGTCTTTGAACTGCCAAAATCAATGTATATAAAGTTATAATTCCACCCAGAAGTCGAAGAAGACACATTTTTAGAATTTATTGCACTAAGCTGAGAAATGGCAGTAAATCCCAGAACGCTTAATCCAACACTACTTCCAGAACTAGATAGAGAAACACCTATGCTTGTAAGAGGAACAGACCAGTTACCAAAACTATAACTTGATGAAATTCCTAAACTTACACCATTAGAACCGACCGAAGCACTTAAGGATCCAATATTACCATACACCGCGGTACCATTTGATCCTGTGGTAACACCAATTGAATAGCCCCCACTTTGGCTTCCTATGCCTATTGAGACATTTGAACCGGCACTCCCGACTTCCAAACCAGCTTTAGCAACGCCTCCAAAAATCACATAACCTCCAACTGACCAGTTGGATCCCCACGAAACGCTCACTCCGATAGGTACTTGAGGAAAGGGTGAATTTATACTTACAAAACTATTTGTAGAAGTCTTCAAATAATCATACATGCTTGTATGATTTTGAGTCCCGTTTAAATCATCAGCTACCCCGCGAATGGCCCTGTTAATTTCTCCCGTATTGATATTCCACCCAAGTCCAACCCATGAAGATTCCATTTCAATCGGAATACCTGCATGATAAGAGAGAACAACAGGATATCCGCCTTCAGGGCCTGGAACGGTAAGCAATGGAAGAACATAGGATACATCACCTGTTATTAAGTTAACCATATCGGTTGCATCTGCTGGTTCAAATTGCATAACTTCCGGGGCAGTTGGACCGGAATTTTGTGATTTAGCAATTGCCGAACACAGTATCAACAATGAAATGCCTAAATAAAAAAATAACTTATAGTTTTTCATTTCAGTGGGGGATATGAGTGGAAATCGTATGATTTAGTGACTAATCATTTTCAGTTATATCTCTGAGATGTGGAACTTTGTTAACATCCTTTACTCTAATTCTGAATTTCAAATCGCCAGTATATAATCCAAAATCCTCTATTTTGAATGTAAGTATATCATTTGAATTAAGGTTTCTTCTTTCAAATACAAATAGTATATCCGTACTGGCTGACATACCGTACATCCGCGGATAATTATATGTAAGAAGTTTTAAAGTATCTTGTTGTTCATTTACAAGGCTTACATATTCGTTCATTCCAAATGAAAGTGTATTCACCATTGAACTGAACCATTCCCTGTCTGCTGCGGAGTGAAGTATTTCTTTACCTTGCAAGGAGATAGAAAGTAGGAAATAATACTGTTGCTTATATCTTTTTTGAATCTCCTGAATTTTTTCTTTTGATAAAGTATCAATTACTTTAAGTTCCTGCACAGCTATTAAATCTGAGGGCTTATATGTAAGCTTAATATAGGTTCCATTAATTACCTTTTCCTGAATCAAGCCATTTTTAGGGTTAGTGACATAACTTATAAGCTTATCCGGTGAATATCTTCGACATGATGAAGAAAGAAAAATCAGTGTAGTTATAATTATTGGAAAGAATAATAATTTTAAAACATTCAGCTTCGCAAATGTTTTATTATTGTGAGTTGGAAAATGAGTCATAGTAAGGCTTCAACTGAATTTGAAATAATTATTTTCGCCCTTTCTGGTATATTTTGTTTAATCCATTTAGAATTTCTTCTGTGATATCGCGTGTTTTCTTTGCATAAACTATATTCCCTACTCCGGTAGCGCCTAATATAAAGGTGTAATTATGCTTCTCGCCATATTCTTTCAGATAATCATTCACTTCATTCAACACCGTCTGGGTCATTTTCTGTTCCTCTTCCTCTGCCTTTAACTGAACAGCCTCCTGATACTGACTTATCTGTTGCTGACGGTTACTTAATAATTGTTCCTTCAATTCTCTTTCTTTCGCAGACATTCTGCTCCTTTCTTTTTCATATACTTTTAGCTCATTTTGCCACTCCGATATCAGAGTGTCGGCATTAGCCTGCCAAACGGCTGCCTTTTTTTCATATTCTGCCTGGGCATCTTTCATGCCTTCATATTTCGACATTAAAACTCCGTTATCGACATATACTACCTTCATTGTTCTCGCAGAAAAAAAGATCCAGGCAAAAATTATCACCGCAATGGTTATCCCGTGCAAAATCAAATATTGTTTCTTCATTTTATACTAAATTTCTGTTTGTAAACTTCAATTTTTTCTTTTACATCTCTTAATATTTCTCTTAATGTTACATTTTCTTCATAATAATTAAAAATTATTGAAACTGACACAAGGACTCACCCACCCAGGCATAATTTGAATAATCATTGTTTTTTAAAGCTCAAAGATGTTCATTAAATCATAATTAAATATAAATATTCTAATGGTTATTTTCTCACTTAAGGATAATTTCGATACTATTTTTACCTATTATGTAATAATCTACTTTTTGAAAATTAAATCCATAATTTTTTTGCAAAGGCGATCCTGAAGATAATTCCGTATATATTGTCTGCTTTGTTATTCATAATCTATTTCATTCAGTTTACGTCCGGTTCTTACTTTCTTTCTTCTATTTTCACCTTGATGCCCCGGCATTGTAGTTACCAACTATACTTTATAAATTACAAAGTAAATTTGTCTCACTCCTGTGCGGGAGACTTCGCTGAAAAGGCGAAGTTATAAACTTCACCTAGGTTAAAATTGCCATTCAGGACTTTCTGTAATAATTTCCCATTTATTATTTTTCTTTTCTAAGAACAGCGTATATCCATGCCCACAACCAATACCACAGATAAAACTAAAATAATAACAAGCTTTTGTCCTTTCCCTGTTAAAAATTACTCTGGAATAGTTTATTTCACCAATGACACGATATTCGCCATTTAAATCATCCCTTAAATAAGTGGGTATCAATTCAAACTTTCCTGTATTGGTAATTGAATCTAATATAATTTTTTTATATGGGAGGAAATAATCGAAAAGCTTATCATACATGATAAAAAAGATAGAATCATGTAGTTTTGTTTCCAATATTTTTTTTTCAAGACTGTAAGTAACTCGTTGAACATTTAACATCTGCATAGATTTCAATGTGTCATTAACATATAAAATCAACCTAATATTAGTAACTTGTTTATTCGTATTAATTGATTCACTTCTAGTAATATTGCCATTATTTATATTCCTTCTAGGTAACGGTGGAAATTTAGAATATGATGTATCAATGGCCTTTAAAAAAGTACTATTTATGACTATAAGTTCTTCTTTGTCATCAAGAACAATTGAATTTTCTCTAATACAACTCCAAAAAAAGGAAAATACTATTGCTAATAAAATGACAAATTTTAAAATTATTATTTGTTTCATTTTGAATCTCAATACTAGGTTTATTCAATGTGATATTTGATATACAAATCATCAAATCTATTTGGCAGTTCAAAGTTTTGTTTGTTTACTTCATAATAATAATAATATCTTGCCCAATAAGCAATATTTGACTTTAATTTAGGTGTTGCATATTTCCAATACTTGGAATTAATTTCAGCATTATAACATTTCCAATGATTTCCTTGGCCCAAGGTCAAGCCTGTCCGCCATCTCATAATTCCATGGCCATAGATTTCATGTATTGTAACAATTCTAATATTATCAACAGTCCATTCATATTCAAAATTAAAGTCTATAATATGTTTTTTTGTTTGATAATTGAAGTCTATATATTCTGCATGTGGACCTCTTTTATAAAGTGAGAGCTCGAAATCAGTTCTTTTTAATATAGTTGCATTAGGCAGTTCTGTCCCTGAAATAACATTTGATACTGTATTTACCTGAGCTTCATAGGTCATATTTGACTTGTAAAAATCAAATACATGTCCAATTTTTAAAGCTTCACTATGTGACATACCTTGAGTAAATTTTGAAGCATCTTCAAAAACCAAAATCGAACCATGCCAACCTTCACTATCAGTACCTAATATATTACCATTTTTATCTACAATAGGACTATATTCAGTGCCTTTAGGATCAACTCCACTCACCCAATTATTTCCCATTCCTAAATATGGACTCCAATACTGCCCTGCCGGATCCGGAATCATCCATCTTCCTATCCTCGAATCATACAACCTCGCCTCAAACTGGTTATAACCGGTTTCGGGGTCCTTTTCTGCAAATTGTCCCTGGTAGCCAAAGCGGTAGGCGCCGCTTAACAGTCCCGATGTCCATACCCTGTCGGGCATCGGCATGCCAAAGGGGTAATAGTCGGTATATGCTGCAAGATCGGGATACGTATTGGCATCCGTTCCATCCGCTGCAACCACGGCCCTTACATTGCCCAGTTGATCGGTTAACTCATAAAGATACTTTGTGATGACACCGTTAACCACCTGCGCTGTTCCTAACCTGGATGACCCGTATAATTCAACTTCACTACGAACCGGAGTGCTGCCTTCCGGTGCCGTATAGCTGGCAAGGATATGGCCGTTACCGTCTCTGATGTACCATGTTACCTGGGCAGGGGTATTCCGCCTGTCAATTTTCTTAATCCGAAAACCCTTATCATCATAGGTATACTCAGATAGTATTTGTGTCTTGCCGGAGTTTTTATAGATCTTGGTAACCTGCCCGTAAACATCGTAATCAAAGTATTGCAAATCGCTTAAATTACCCGTCATCCTGCCAATTACATCATATGTATAATTCCCGGATGCCTGATTCGGGATATCATCTGGATAATTCTCTGATGTTACAGCATCCGTAACATAACCCAGCTGATTTTTATTGGCTATATAATTGTAAGTGAGCTTATCCATTAAAAGGTTTGTCGTAGTGCTCCCATTTTGAGCCATCCCCAGGATATTGCCATTGGCATCATAGGGTATATTGATTTCCGTTGTGCCGCTTAATCCATATACCTTATAAATATTTCCAACATCGGGTGTAAATGCGGTGCTGTTGTAAGTTCCGAAGGTAGCTTTCCCCAGCCAGTTTTCATTGGTATACTCATACTTATACATGCTGTGTGTGGAGGAGGGAGCTGTTCCTGTTTTATCTATCTGGTTGGTATTCCAGCGTTGTGCATAGATCAAACCTCCGAAATTGTTTGTTCCCGATGGAGCTGATGATCCTATTGTTTTTCCGCTTCTGCTGTAATCGTTATAGAAGTAATCCAGCGACATGGCAAATACGTCCTGCCCGAATTGATTGCCTGAAGGATTATCTGCTCCGGGATCTTCTGCTATAACCATCTTTGGATTATTAATGGATTTCAGCCAGCCGTTTATCGTATAAACATAATCGATCCCCTGTAGTTTATCTGCAAGCTCAACTCTTTTTAGCGCTCCATCAGCATAATAAATGTATTTTGCCTGTTGCTTTTGCTGGTTTACTTTTCCGTCGGAAGTATAATCTTTCGTAACAACCAGACTTAACCGCCCATCCGCATCATAAACATAATCATGATCGAACCGTTCTGCAGAATTGTACCTTTGATACACCGCACTGACTACATTTCCATTAAAATCATATGTATAATCTATAGTTTTTGTGCCAAATCCCGCAAACTGCTGCATGATCCATTCGATTCTCCCGTCGTAGGTATAACTGTACCATGTGGTGCAGTTGGCATTGCTTGTTTTGCTAACTTTTCCCAATATAAAGTGTTGTTCGTATCCACCAACCGGGAGAGATACTGTTTTTGTATCGTACTCCGTATTAATTTCATGAGTATATGTACCGCTCAACGTTTCATTGCCTGTCAGGGAGGCAAACCTGTTGCTGCCTGATTTATATTCTCCAACGGATACCGTTCTGCCGGCTGCGTCGTAATTGGTATATGAAAAGTATCCGTTGCCATTTACAGCTGTTTCATTAGCCTTCTGAATGGCATTCTGTGAATACCGTATCTTCCCGTCCGTTCGGTATTTAAACTCTGTGCGGCCTTCATCCGGTGAAGTGGTGGCCAGCAATTGCCCCAAGGAGTTATATTCATAGGTAGTTACCATTGACGGTGTTTTTGCTGTTACCGCTTTTGGAGAGTAAGATTTTAATAACCGGCCGGATCTGTCATAAACATTGATGGAGTGATTATAATAGTTTATATTATAACCAATGCAAACGTTATATGTACCTGCCGGGGGAGGCTGGAACACCAGCCTGAATAACCCCGGACCAAGAGTCCAATTCTTCGTGGGGTCATTTCCAATGTAATTATTATAGTTGTAATTTGGAACTACACTACCCGTAGTCAGATCAATTACACCGAACATGAAACTTGCCCCATACGGACTATTGGAATATAACTTAAATGTATTGGCTGAACAACCCTTCGGTATATGAATATCATAATAGCAGTTTACGTTCCTTATATCGTCTATGGTAAATAGTATCGCCTTAACATCAGTTGGATTGGGCGAATTTGAAATACATGATGAGACTAATTTTCCGTCGCTGGTTGAATAGGTGATTCCTTCCTTTCCATCTGGGTTTATGGATATGCTTTTTATAAGTCCGTCCAGTTCTATCCCCGCATCTATTAAATCTGTTGTGGTAAACCTCTCCAATTCCTTACGGGTTACCGGCATTGAATAGGATTGTGTTTCATGTGCCTGTCCCAAACGGTGATCCTGTCCTGCAAGTGCTGCTTTTCTGACCGTTCCGGGATGAACATTACTGTATTGTACTGCTGTATATGGATAGGAATCGGTAGGTGTAAATCCTTCCATGCTTGATGTACTGTAATACTGTCCAAGAGGGCATGAGGCACTTATTGCCAGGTTATTAACCGAAGTCTCGTTTAAAGCAAAGGTCTCAAGATCCGTTGTACCTGTTACGGCAAAAGATGGAATGTAATTGAGACTGGTTTGATTTACTGGAACAGTCAGCGAACTGACGAGCGGTCTTCCGTAGTTATCATAATAAGTTTGATTCGCCAATACCCTCCCATCACTAACCGATCGGGCGATCGTCTGTGTGCCTTTTCCCAAATTATCGGAAAAGGCAATGGATTGACCCACTACGGTTCCATTTTCCCCATAAGAAATAGTCTGGATAGAGTTTTTATTGTAACTGCTTGATGTATACGCCGTATTGCTTGTAATGCCAACTCCGCTACCCGTCACGTACGCTGAATTACCGCTTGCGTTTATTGCCCGTACCCTGTATGTATAGGTATTTCCAGGAATTAAATTAATATCAAAATATTGATTGTTGTTTACACTGAGGGTTACTATTTTTGAATATGCAGCACCATTTACAGACCTATCCACTTCAAAAGCATCCTCATTGGTTGAATTGTCGGTCCAGGAAATTTTTATGGAATTATTCACCGCGATGATTGTTGCAATATTCGTGGGAGCATTTGGAAGTATGCCTGTTGGAGTAGTTACTGTGATTGTATTGGATACTGCAGTGGTTCCTGCCGAACTGGTTGCTGTTACCCTGTAATAGTAAGTGCTTATTGGTGATAAACCTGATACTGTGGCGTAGTTAGTGGCCCCAGGGGTAACTGTAACCGGGTAACCTGGTAGTAAGGTACCAAATGTTGAACTGGTTGAAACATATAAAGTATAACTGTTGGCACCTATCGGGATATTCCAGTTTGCCTTAAAAGAATTATAAGTAATATTCGAAGCAGCTGCTGCTACCGGGGGTAATGTAAAATTCTGCCCATAACCGTCAACCGGGGTAGTTCCGCTAAGATATAAGATATTACCAAATGTCGTTGTGCTGCCCCAGACGACTGTTACAGAAGTTGATGTGCTGGTGCTGATCGTTCCACCTGTCACCTGCCAGTTCGGATTGCTTACCGCAGGTGAACGGGTGTAGGTTATCGTACTACCCTGTAATACAAGTGACGGGCCATTAATTGTTGCATGACTTAGGGTATAGACCAGACTAAGAAGAACTGAAAATATTATTTTCTTCATATTGGTAGATTATGACTTGCTTGTTTTTGAATCTATGTTGCTATACCCAACATCTATTGCTCAAACCCCGCTAGCTATACTAATCCGATCCTTCTTCTAACAACATTATCCCTGTAATGACTTTTACTTTACAGAGTATATATAAATGTAATTATTATTTTGTATGATATTTAATCTGTTCATAAAACTTGAACAATATGGATTTAATATAAATAAAAATTAAAGCTGTTTCTTTTTTTTATTAAATATTAAAAGCAATTGATATAAATTTAAATCTCCAATTTGAAACTCCTGGTTTTACATTGTTATGAGATTCTTGTCATAACATTAAATAAACTAGAGCTACATGGTCAAGTTAGTACTTTGGACAATTCCTGTATAATCAGGCATACTAACTGATATTACCCACATCCCGGTTCGATACAAGTTTATTTGGTACTGATAATTAGAATAAAATGATGATCCTGAAATTGTATACGTTTCTGAATAATTGTCTGATGGATGCAGAGCCTTAATCGAATAGGTTCCCGGTATGCTGCCATAAAAACTGATATTAACTGTACTTCCGGTTTTTATTACATTTAGCGATCCGACATAAGGTCTGGCTATACTCTTACTAATTGATGCTGATTTACCATATTCATCTGTAACAGTGCAAGAAATAGTAAGATGATCAACTGAATTATCATAAGGAATGGTGTAAGTTTTAGTAGGCTTCTGTGCAGTACTGGTTGTATTATCTCCAAAATTCCATAAATATGTGCAGTTAGCAGGATTAAACGATTCAAACGCTATAGCTTTATTATTTTCAGCAATGTTTTTACTCATATTAAAATCAGCACTGCAATAACAATCTGAAAAATTATATTTATTTTCTGTTGTTTTTTTGAATCCATTACTTGTTTCCTTATATGAAGCTTTTAACCGGTCTCCCTCATCATACTCGAAAACCGTGGCAATGTTATCATTATCGAGAATAGAAATGACATTGCTTCTATTGTCATAAACATATCCATTCATTATTGCATCCACTGGTTGAACTCTGAAATCGTCAAAATAAAATGTATTTGTATTAGCTCTGCAATATATCTCTGTATTAGCGGTCCCTAATGCAATCGTTCCGGTCATAAGAATCCAATCTCCTGCCTGGAATGCTTGTTTATTTAAAATCGGGGTATTTCCATCATATCCTATTTCTATTGAATGAAAGTCAGATAAATTCCCTTTTGCCCAAACACTTACTTTGTATGTTCTGCTTCTTGGTGTCAGCACAAATGAAAACCCTTTACTGCCAATGGGAACCATTAAGCTCTTTGAACCTGTATGTTTGTATGCAGTGGAAACGGTTCCTGAAACGTTTCTTACATTTCCACCAAAATAGTTTCCGGCGCTAACATCTTCTTCGGCACCCGAAAAAGCAAACTCATTATATCTGGCGTTGGATATGCTGGAATAAACATAAGCATCCGTTTTATCCATTTTCGTTGAACTGTAAGTTGAGTTGATATCCTTGGATTGTATAGGCATAGAAAATTTGTTATACGAAACAACTTCGCTTAATTTTTGCCATCCATTTAGGCCATCACCGTTGAAATCACTCCAATAATTGCCAATTACCTCCGGAGAATATCTGCCTCCGGTATTGAAATTCGCACTATTATAAGTTCCATCGGTGTTGACATTCCCCTTCCATGCAAAAGATTTATGCTTTCTCCACACATTAGTCTGATCTTCTGCTCCCGTTCCGGCTATCTCATCACCATTATTATCCCAGCTGCTCTTCCAGGTCTGAATGCCAGCTCCAATCACCTTCCATTGGGGTAACGCTTGTGTTCCCGTATTATAATAATTATATGACGCGGCCTCCTGCGACAGCATGTTTTTGTTGTACATATTCCAGACCTTTGATCCCATGCCAATATTTGACGAATTATCCGTTGTGCCGCCTGAATAGCTAAATATATTGTATGCCGGAACTGAAACAGATTTGTATTCTTTTCCATTGGGCAATAACGTTCTTACTGAATTCGGCTTACCGGTGTTAATATCATAACCGTCATAATATGTTGTGGTTTTAAGTCCGTTGCTTACACTAACCGTATTATCCAGGATCGATGGATATTCAATTTTGCTTGTAGAGACGTACTGCCATAAAATATCCGATGAATGATGTTGTGGCCCCCAGGTAGTAAAGTTTTTCAAGTAATAGAAGGTCTCCTGTACGGAACCAGGCAGGGTTTCTGAAACAGGCTTATAGTTGTAGAAGGTTTCGTTAAGAACCTCACCGGAACTATTCATCGTCTTCGTGTTTAATGGCCGCCCTATTGCCGAAGTATTGTTTTTTATTAGTGAACTTCGGGCATGCCCTATGATATCATATACGCCATCTACAGTATAGGGTGGTATAAAAGGAGAATTCCATAATCTTAATTGATCATTCTGAACTACAATCTGATTGCCCGATGTATAAGCCAGATCGTTCGGATTGGACGAAGCAGCAGGAATCTCAAACTTATATAAGGTCTCCGCATTTAGCACATTATCTGATGTTTTATTCTTAACAGATACATACTCGTAGAAAACACCAGGGGTAAATTGTTCAAAAATATATGGAACAAAAATGCCGTTATTTGGTGAATAGGTTGTTACACCTGATGTATTTGAGGTACCTGGTATTATATAACTATATTCGGTTACTTGTTTGTCGGTCAAACCATCATTGATGATTACCTTTTTAGCCCTCAGCCCACCTGCATTAATGCGACCTGGTTTAAAAATCTTAAGAGAAAAAGAGCCTTTGAGAAACTTGTATATTGTATTTATTTGCAAATCTATAGGGCAATAGAAATGAACAACAATCTGGTCACCTTTAATACTATCACAGATAGGATCAATTTCGCGTATTTTTG
>DATAEX010000333.1:0-8394 GCA_036257765.1 Bacteroidales bacterium | reverse complement strand
CGCGGCTCAGGATTGCAATTCAGAATGCCAAGGGTGCCAATATGCCTAAGGATAATGTGGACAGAGCTATCAATAAAGCCAGTACTGAAGGTGCCAATCTGCAGGAGGTAACCTTTGAAGGTTATGCACCTCATGGCAGAGCTGTTTTCCTGGAATGTCTGACTGATAATAATCAGCGAACCGTCGGAAATATCCGGGCTATTTTTAATAAAAGGGGCGGGCGGCTTGAAACCAACGGTTCACTGGCATTTATCTTCGAACGGAAAGGTGTTTTTACCGTACCCAAAGGGAACATAAATCCTGATGATTTTGAACTCGAATTAATCGACGCAGGTGTTGAGGATATTGAACTGAACGACGATGTTTTCGAGATCACCTGTTCGGTAAAAGATTTTGGAAAAATTCAGAAGAAACTCGATGAAATGGGCGTTAAAATTGAAAACGCCCAGCTGCAGCGTATTCCAAACGATACAAAGAAACTTGACCTGGATTCGGCTCAGAAGGTTTTAAAGATTATTGAAGAATTTGAAGATGTGGACGATGTTCAGAATGTTTATCATAACCTCGAAATGACCGAAGAACTGATGAAAGCGATGGAGGAATAATTATGAATTAGAAATTAGAAATTATAAATGGTTGATATTCTTAAGATTATTGGACCATTCATAATTCATCATTCATATTTCATAATTTATTATTTGGAATCATGATTTATATCATTAAATTTGCAACTTCATAAAACAAAAACAATGAACCAGATCATCATTCTTGGTATTATTTTGCTAGGTCTCCTTCAGGCACCGGCGTGAGAATGGTATGTCTGTATAAAAATATAAAAGAGCCATTCTCATACCGGGAATGGCTCTTTTGATTATTAATAACTTAACAATTACACCAATGAGCGACAGATTATTTATTTTCGACACCACGCTGAGAGACGGGGAACAGGTCCCGGGATGCCAGCTTAACACAGTAGAAAAAATCGAAGTGGCAAGAGCCCTCGAGGCTCTAGGTGTTGATGTACTCGAAGCCGGATTTCCCATATCCAGTCCCGGTGATTTTCACTCTGTCGAAGAGATCTCTAAAGTTGTCAAATCACCTGTAATATGTGCACTTACCCGTGCAGTGGAAAAAGACATTGATGTGGCTGCAGATGCCCTTAAATATGCAAAACATAAAAGAATTCACACGGGTATAGGAACCTCGCCGTATCACATAAAATACAAATTCAATGCTACTCCCGAAGAAATAATTGAAAGGGCCGTAGCTGCTGTAAAATATGCAAAGAAATATGTTGAAGATATTGAATTCTATGCTGAAGATGCAGGGAGAAGTGATAATGAATATCTTGCCCGGGTAATCGAAGCAGTGATCAAAGCAGGGGCAACTGTTGTTAATATTCCGGATACAACAGGATATTGTCTGCCTGAAGAATATGGTCAGAAAATCAAATACCTGGCTGAAAATGTAAAAGGCATTCATAAAGCTGTTATATCAACCCATTGTCATAACGATCTGGGTATGGCTACGGCCAATTCGGTTTCGGGTATTATAAATGGGGCACGTCAGGTGGAGGTCACAATTAACGGTATTGGAGAAAGAGCCGGAAACACTTCGCTCGAAGAAGTTGTTATGGTTATGAGGAGTCGTAAACATCTGGGCATTGAAACAGGGATTAGAACTGAGAATATATACAAAACAAGCCGTATGGTTTCATCACTGATGAATATGCCTGTCCAGCCTAATAAGGCTATCGTCGGCAGGAACGCGTTTGCCCATTCATCAGGGATCCATCAGGATGGTGTGCTGAAAAACCGTGAAAATTATGAAATAATTGACCCGGTTTCAGTAGGTATAAGTGAGTCAGTTATCGCACTTACAGCCAGAAGCGGCAGGGCAGCATTAAAGCACCGGCTTCAGAATCTTGGTTACCGGATCGAAGGTGAGGCCCTTGAACAGGCATATGAAAAGTTCCTTGAAGTAGCAGATCGTAAAAAGGAAGTTAAGGACGAGGATCTTGAACTTCTCGTCGGCAACGAAGAGGCTTTCAACGGAAAAGGCATAAAACTGGAACACTTGCAGATTATAGCCGGAAAATCGGCAATCCCCATGGCTGCAGTTACTTTGAATATTAACGGCGAGCACTTTACAGCGACCGAATCAGGTAACGGTCCGGTTGATGCTGCTTTCAAAGCCGTTAAGACCATTGTTCGCCATAATATCAGGCTTGAGGAATTCCTTGTTCAGGCCATTACACGAGGAAGCGATGATGTGGGTAAAGTACATATACAGATCGAAAACCGTGGAAATTTCTATTACGGTTTTGCCGGTAATACTGATATTCTTACCGCATCGGTGGAAGCTTTCATAAGTGCAATAAACAAAATTGTATAATTTAATATCTTCAGACATTGACTAAGACATTATTCGACAAGGTTTGGGACTCCCATGTGGTGAGTGAAATAAAAGATGGGCCCAGCGTTCTTTATATCGACCGTCACCTGATCCATGAGGTTACCAGTCCTCAGGCATTTGCCGGCCTTGATAAACGGGGTCTTAAAGTATTAAGACCCGATCAGACGCTTGCCACTCCCGATCACAATGTGCCTACAATCAATCAGCACATGACCATTCACGATATGCTATCCAGAACACAGGTTGACAAGCTTACAGAGAACACCAAAAAACATGGTATACGGCTGTATGGTTTAAATAATCCGAATCAGGGTATCGTACATGTGATAGGTCCCGAAATGGGATTCACCCAACCGGGCATGACCATAGTTTGCGGCGACAGCCATACCTCGACCCATGGGGCATTCGGATGTGTGGCTTTTGGTATAGGAACAAGCGAAGTGGAAATGGTTCTGGCAACACAATGCATCATGCAGCCAAAGCCGAAGAAAATGCGCATCACGGTTGACGGAAAGCTGGGCAAAGGAGTTACTGCTAAGGATATCATATTGTACATCATATCAAAGATCTCAGCCAGTGGCGGAACAGGGTATTTCATTGAATATGCCGGTTCGGCGATCCGTTCGCTGAGCATGGAAGGCCGGATGACAATTTGCAATATGAGCATTGAAATGGGAGCAAGGGGAGGTCTTATTGCACCGGACGACACTACATTTTCATACCTGAAAGGCAGGGAATTTGCACCAAAAGGAGCTGAATGGGAGAAAAAAGTCACCTATTGGAAATCCCTGGTCTCTGACCGGGACGCCGTTTTCGACCTGGAACTTTCCTATAAGGCTGAAGATATAGAACCTATGATCACCTATGGTACTAATCCCGGAATGGGTGTAGGTATTACCGGAAGAATACCCGATATTAATGAGGTTCCCCAGAGTAACCGGATGACTTTTGAAAAAGCAATGACCTATATGAATTTTGAGAAGGCAACACCCATGATTGGTAAGCCGGTCGATTATGTATTTGTGGGGAGCTGTACTAACGGACGTATTGAAGATCTAAGGCAGTTTGCCCAATTTATAAAGGGAAGGAAAAAGGCTGATAATATTACCGCCTGGATCGTTCCGGGTTCAAAACAGGTTGAGAAGCAGGCAATAGCAGAGGGTCTGGATAAAATTCTTAATGCCGCCGGTTTTGAGCTGAGACAACCCGGGTGTTCGGCTTGCCTCGCCATGAACGAGGATAAAATACCCGAAGGTAAATATGCGGTTTCCACTTCAAACAGGAATTTTGAGGGGAGGCAGGGTCCGGGTGCCCGTACTTTTCTGGCGAGTCCTTTAACTGCAGCCGCCGCTGCCATAACCGGAAAAATTACCGACCCCAGAGACTTTCTTTAAAGTTTGTTGATTTGTTGATATACTCATTCATAATTCATAATTCATAAACATGGCTCTCGAAAAATTCCATACCCTTACTTCCACCTGTGTCCCGCTGCCAATTGAAAATATTGACACCGACCAGATCATACCTGCCCGGTTTTTAAAAGCAACCACCCGCGAAGGATTCGGCGAAAATTTGTTTCGCGACTGGAGATATGATAAAAATAACCAGCCGAAGCCGGATTTCGTACTTAATAATCCTGTTTATAGAGGTAAAATCCTTGTCGGCGGCAGGAATTTTGGAAGCGGATCAAGTCGCGAACACGCTGCATGGGCTATCGCCGATTACGGATTTCGTGCAGTTATTTCAAGTTTTTTTGCCGATATTTTCAAAAACAACGCCCTCAACACCGGCATTTTACCGGTTCAGGTATCTGAAGAGTTCCTGGCTGCAGTAATTAAGGCTGTTTCAAACGATCCCGGGACACTTTTGGAGATCGATCTTGAAAAACAGGAAGTTACTATTAAATCAACAGGACAGAAAGAGCATTTCGATATCAACAATTACAAGAAAACCTGTCTTTTAAATGGCTACGATGACATTGAATATCTTTTAAGTATCAAGGATAAGATTTTGGAATTTGAGAATAAGAGCAAAGGATAACCAACCAAAAATGAAGATAACCATAATGGACACGACTCTCCGCGATGGAGAGCAGACCTCGGGAGTGTCATTCACCGATGAAGAGAAACTGAGCATAGCCAAGCTTCTGCTTGACGACCTTAAGGTCGATCGGATTGAAGTAGCTTCTGCGCGGGTATCTGAAGGTGAATTCACCGCGGTAAAAAAAATCTCCGAATGGGCAGCAAAACATAACCATATCAACCAGATAGAAGTACTTGGATTTGTAGATGGCGATGTTTCCATTGACTGGATCAAAAGTGCAGGTTGCAAGGTTATGAATCTTCTTACCAAAGGCTCACTCAGACACGTTACCGAACAATTAAAGAAAACTCCGGAGCAGCACGCGGAAGACATCAGGCAGTCGGTTCAAAAAGCACATAAACACGGCCTGAAAGTGAATATTTATCTCGAAGACTGGTCGAACGGCATGAGGCATTCGAAAGACTATGTTTTCCAAATGATCGAATCGTTCCAGATGTGCCAGGTTGACCGTGTAATGCTGCCTGATACCCTTGGCATTCTCAATCCCATTGAAGCATACGATTTCTGCAAAATGATAATCGATAAGTATCCTGATCTCAGATTCGATTTTCATGCTCATAACGACTATGATCTTGCTGCGGCTAATGTTTTCAGTGCAATCAGGGCTGGAATCAGTTGTATTCATACTACTGTAAACGGGCTTGGCGAAAGGGCAGGAAATGTTCCGCTTTCAAGTGTTGTGGCCATTGTCAGGGATCATTTCAAATACGATATGTCGATCAAAGAATCACGTATCACTATGGTGAGCAAACTCGTTGAATCGTTTTCCGGCATACGCGTAGCCCCTAATAAACCGGTAATCGGCGATAGCGTCTTTACTCAGACCAGTGGTATACATGCCGACGGTGATCAGAAGAACAATCTTTATTACAATGACCTGTTACCCGAAAGGTTCGGACGAAAAAGAATGTATGCCCTGGGCAAAACTTCAGGAAAGGCCAATATCAGGAAAAACCTTGAAGAGATGGGAATTGAGCTCGATTTTGCTTCGATGAGAAAGGTGACCGAAAGGATCATTGAACTGGGAGATAAAAAGGAATCGGTTACTCAGGAAGACCTGCCTTATATAATATCCGACGTACTCCGTAATAAGGCCGTAGACGAACGAATAAAAATCCTGAATTATTCCCTGTCAACAGCAAATGAATTAAAGCCCGTTGCAAGCCTGAAAATAAAAATTGGTGACGACGTGTTCGAGGAGACATCAAATGGAGACGGCCAGTATGATGCATTCATGAAAGCACTTCGCAAAATATACAGCAGGCTTGAGAAAACCCTTCCCGCTCTGCTCGATTATTCAGTTTCGATACCCCCGGGTGGGAAAACCGATGCTCTGGTACAGACGGTAATAACATGGAAAATGGAACGCGAATTTAAGACCCGTGCTCTTGATTCCGATCAGACTGTTGCTGCCATAAAAGCAACTCTGAAAATGCTGAACATCATCGAGAACAATTCTAAAATCTAGGCTCGTCAAACATCAAACCTCAAACATCAAACCTCAAACCCCAAACCCCAACCTCAAACTCCAACCTCAAACCTCAAACATCAAACTTCAAACTAATTCATACATGAAATCTTACAACATTGCAGTATTACCCGGTGACGGAACTGGTCCCGAAGTAGTTGCCGAAGGCGTAAAGGTTATGGATGCCGTTGCGTCAAAATTCGGCTTTAAGCTAAACTATCAGTATTTTGATTTCGGCGGTGACCGTTATCTGCGTACCGGGGAAACCTTACCCGATTCAGCCATTGAGGAATTCAGGAAATTTGATTCTATTTTTCTCGGCGCAATAGGACATCCGGAAGTAAAACCCGGTATACTTGAAGTAGGTATACTTCTGAAAAGCCGTTTTTCACTGGATCAATATATCAACTTACGGCCGGTAAAACTCTATCCCGGCGTTGAAACTCCATTAAAGGATAAGGGACCCGAAGATATCGACTTTGTTGTTGTACGTGAAAACACAGGTGGCATATATACCGGCGTTGGCGGTGCCGTTCAGGTTGGAACACCAAACGAAGTAGCAACCCAGGTGATGGTTTATTCACGCCCTGTTGTTGAACGCTGTGTGCGGTATGCCTATGAATACACGAGGAAACGAAATCGCAGGAAACAGCTTACTCTTGTACATAAATGCAATGTGCTCACTTATGCTGGTGATTTGTGGGTCAGGGTTCATAGAGAAATCGGCGCCATGGAGTTTCCTGATATCAAACAGGATTACAATCATGTGGATGCCTGCAATATGTGGTTTGTAAAATCACCTGAATTTTATGATGTCATCGTAACGGAGAATCTGTTCGGGGATATAATCACCGACCTCGGTGCAATTATTCAGGGAGGACTGGGTATTGCCGCAGGCGGAAATATAAATCCTCAGGGCGTATCTATGTTTGAACCCATGGGTGGCTCGGCTCCGAAATACAAAGGGAAAAATATTATCAATCCTCTTGCAGCCATTTGTGCTGGAGGCATGATGCTGGATACTCTTGGTGAAAGCAAGGCCGCTGATGCCATTGACAAGGCTGTCAGCAATACTCTTGCTTCAGGAAAAATCAAGAGCCTCGCGGCAGGCAAAATGGGAATGGGCACTACCGAAGTAGGCGATCTTATCGCTAAATCTTTATAAGCAGTCCTGGAAGTAATGTCGCAGCGATACCGTAGAGACAAGGCAATGCCTTGTCTCTACCAATTTTACGCCATGTGCTACTTTTGCCATTGTCCCTCTGTACACCTGAATGATACATCTCACCGCTTTCTATCACACCATCTTTACCTTTTTCCTACCTTTGCGGCAAAATGATAATAATGAAATCCTATTTCCGTATCTTAATAATTATCACCGCTGTTTCCCTTTTATTTTCCTGCAAAGGAGTAGATGAGATCAGTTTTACAGGGGTGAATAATTTTGAATTCCGTGGCGTGGAAAATGATCTCGTGAATTTTTCCGCCGATATCGGCATTCATAACCCCTCATCAGCAAATTTCAGTATCAGGGAGGTCAATCTGAAAACCAGCATTGACGGGAATTATATAGGTACTCTGATGTCCGTTAATCCGGTAAAGATTAAAGCCAAAAGCGATTCAGCCTACCATGCGGATTTTTCTCTCCGGATGGCAAATATGTTAACAGGGGCATCGGCCTTATACGGACTTAGAAATAAAAAGCAGGTCACGGTCGAAATGCAGGGATATGTTTTTGCCCGTTCATTTCTGGCATTCAGAAAAATCGATGTGGCCGAAAAGCGACTGATCGATGTTCCTAAATTCTCGTTTTAAAACAAGATACCATAGGTTCACTCCTGCCCGGTTTTATTCTGCCATAATTTCGCTCCACCGTAGCTTCCGCGTCTCCATAAGAATTTTTTCTTAACTTTGTGCCGTCAAAAATGAGCTATGTCAAAGAAAGTCACATACATCACCCTATTTTTATTTTTAACAACAAGTTTTTTACCTGCCCAGCAGCCTTTCCCGAATGATATTTTTGCCAGGCTGCAGGAAGTGAATTACGGGCAGGGAAAGGTTCAGATCAAACAGGATGCAGCTATTTCTAACCTTGTGAACCTTCATGTATCACTTATGAAGGATTTAAAAGGTATAAAGGGCTTCAGAGTATGCATCTACTATAATTCGGGACAGGAAGCGCGTTCCAGGGCAGATCAGGAAAGAGCAAAATTTATCAGCCGTTATGAGGATGTAAGCAGTGATAAGGTTTTTGAGTCACCATTTTGGAAAGTATACGTCGGAAATTTCCGAACAAAGAGTGAAGCGTTGAAGTTTCTCGAAAAAATCAGTTACGATTATCCCAATGCTTTCATTCGCGATAATATTACAGTTAATTTCCCCGAGTAAAAGCTTAATTATGGAATTGT